>DAOMFB010000208.1:0-5735 GCA_035429585.1 Thermoanaerobaculia bacterium | reverse complement strand
TGCCGCCCCCGGCGCGCCGCCGCGGCGGCGTCCCACGCCGTCCGGGCGGAGAAGGAGCCGATCCGCGCCTCGAGGGCGGAGAGCTCCGCGTCGGAGAGCTCCGGAGAGTAGTACCCCCGCCCGCGGTCCACGAGGTTGTGGGCCTCGTCCACGAGGAGGAGCGAGTCCCCGAGGGCGGCGGGGTCCTTCGCGCCGGCGAGGGCCACCACGGGGTCGAAGACATAGTTGTAGTCGCCGATGACCACGTCGGCCCGCTCCGCCAGCTCGAGCGAGACCTCGAAGGGGCAGACCTCCTCGCGGCGCGCCTCCTCGAAGACGTCGTCCGGATCGAGGTGGCGCCGCGTGTCGACGAGCCGCTCGACGAGGCCGGAGGACTCCATCTTCGCCGCGTAGTCCTTCGCGAAGCGGCAGTGGTCCTCGTGGCAGAGGACGACGTCGTTCGCGCACATCCGCTCCTTCGCCCGGAGGCGGACGGACCGGTACGACGCGCCGTCGATGGCGGCGAGAGTCTTCACGAACATCTCCTGCTGGGTCGTCTTCGCGGTCAGCACGAAGAGCCGTCGCCCGCGCGAGAGGGCCTCGACGAGGAGCGGGTGAAGGGCCGCCGCGGTCTTCCCGATGCCGGTCGGCGCCTCGACGAGGAGGTGCGCGCCGGTGGCCGCCGCGCGCGCCACCTCGGCGGCCATGGCGAGCTGTCCGGGGCGGTACTCCTCGAAGGGAAACGGCAGCTCCCGCGCCTCGGAGCGCTTGACCTCGGACAGGGCGTGGGCCGCCTCGACCTCCGCGAGAAGCCACCGGACCCGCTCCGTCAGGTCGGCGAGAACGGCGTCGGCGTCGAAGGCGACGGCGTGGAGGCGCGTCGCGCCCGTCTCGATGTCGGCCAGGACGAGCCGCCCGGCGACCTCGCGCCCCTCTCCCCGGGCCACGGCGAGGAGATACCAGCGGAGCTGCGTCTCGAACCGGGCGAGCCGCGGCGAGCCGGCGAGCTTGCCGAGGTCCTCCGCGAAGTGGAGCGACTTGACCTCGTCGACGACGACGCGCCCCTCCTCCTCGAAGCGCCCGTCGAGGCGCCCCTCGAGGACGGCCGTGTAGTCGTCGACGGGGAAGGAGAGCTTCACGCCGCGCTCCGTCTCGTAGCCCGGGACGCCGTCCCGGAACTCCGCAAGAACGCGGCGGTGGACGGCCTGGCCGATCCAGAGCCGCTCGAACCCCTCGCCGCGGTCGAAGCCGATCCGCCGGAACGCCCCGGCGAGGAGCGTGGCGGGGGAGACCGTGACGATCTTCCGGGTCCGGTCGACGGAGAGGCCCACGGCCCATTCTATCGGCGCGAAACGGGCGTCGTTCGCGTAAAATGTCCGGGTGATTCCCGTCGCGACGATGGCGCGCCGAGGGCGCGCCGCGGCTGCTGTCGTGGTGCTCGCGCTGCTCGCCGTGGCGGGCGGGGCGGCGGCCGCGGCTCCGGCCGCGAAGGCCTCCCGGGCGACGAAGAAGGCTGCGGCTCCCCAGACCCTCGAGCAGCGGCTGACGTGGCTCGCGAAGCGCCGGCCGGTCGCCTCCCCGGAGTACGCCGTCGTCGTGGCCCGCGTGGGCGAGACGGCGCCCCTCGTGGCCGTGAACGCCGACCGGCCGCTGATCCTCGCCTCCACGACGAAGCTCTTCACCTCGGCCGCCGCGCTCGACCGCCTCGGAGAGGAGTACCGGTTCCGGACGCGTCTCTACCGCGACGCCGAGATCGGGCCGGACGGGACGCTCGCCGGCCGGCTCATCGTCGTCGGCGGCGGGGATCCCGCGATCTCCGGCCGCCTCTACGACGACGACCCGCTGGCCGTCTTCCGGCCCTGGGCCGAGTCCCTCTCGCGGCAGGGGCTTCGCGCCGTCCGCGACGGCCTCCTCCTCGACACCTCGTTCTTCGACGACGTGAAGCTCCACCCGGACTGGCCGGAGGAGCAGGAAGGGCGCTGGTACCAGGCGCCCGTTTCGGCCCTCTCCTACAACGACAACGTCGTCCTGGTGCGGGCCTCCGGCGGCCTCCGCCCCGGGCGCCCCGCGGTGCTCGGCTTCCACCCGGCCGGCCCGTATCTCCTCTCCCTCATCGGGCGGGTCTCGACGACGAACTCCTCGACGTGGATGGGCATCCGCCGCTCCGCCGGGAGCCGGACGGTCGTCGCCGCCGGGAGCGTCGGCCGGAACCGGACCTGGCTGGGCGACGTGACGGTGCCCGACCCGCCGCTCTACTTCGCCGCGGCCTTCACCCGCGTCCTCGCCGATGCCGGGATCCGCGTCGAGGGGTCGCCCGCGGAGCTCGGCCCGGCGGGAACGGGGGGGACGATCTCGGCGAGCCGGACCCTCCTCCACACGCACGAGACGCCGATCCTCACGGTCCTCTCCGTCGCGAACAAGCGGTCGCAGTCCTTCTTCTCCGAGCAGATCCTGAAGACGCTCGGCGCGGAGCGGCGCCACCTCGGCTCGTGGGAGAACGGCCTCGCCGAGGTGGCCGACTTCCTCCGGTCGCTCGGGCTCGACCCCGGCGCGTACCAGCTGGCGGACGGCTCCGGCCGCTCGCGGAGCAACCGGACGAGCGCGCGGGCCTACGTCGACTTCCTGCAGGCCCTCGCCACGCGCTGGCCGCACTTTGCCGCCTTCGAGAAGACGATGGCCGTCTCCGGCGACCCCGACGGGACGCTCCGGAACCGCCTGCAGGGCTCGGCGACGTACGGCCAGGTCGTCGCGAAGACGGGGAACATCAGCGGCGTGGTGACCCTCTGCGGATACGTGACCGCCAAGAGCGGCCAGCGCTACGTCTTCTCGATCCTGATCAACGGCGGCATCGGCGAGAAGCGCGGCCACGCCTGGCAGGACCGCTTCCTGAACGAGCTGGCGACGTTCGGCTGAGCCCGGCGCGGTCGCCGCGATCCCCCGTTACACTCCGCGCCGGATGAACTACCGCACGCTTCTCCGAAACGTCGACCGGACCCTCTCCGCGATCGAGACCGCGGCCGACGTCACCGAGACGATCGCCCGCCTCTGCGAGGCGGTCCTCCGCAACTTCCAGAGCGAGCTGGGGATCTTCGGCGGCCGCCTCTACGTCCGCCGCGACCGGGAGTACGTCCTGACGCGCGGGTTCGGCCGGTCGAAGTCGATGGCGCCGGGACTCGCCGTCTCCGCCGACTACGCCCCGATCCGGCGGGCCGAGGAGGAGGGGATCGACGTGACGGACCTCTCGGACCCCACCGTGGACCGCGAGCTGGAGGGGCGCCTCGGCGTCCGCCGGTTCGCCGCGATCTCGGTCGGGGACGGGGCGTACCTCCTCTCCTTCGACGTCTCGCCCCGCGTCCCGGGCGAGGACCTCCACCTCGCCCTCGGGATCGTCCGCGCCGCCGTCGACGGGAAGGTCCGGAGCGAGAAGCTGGAGGGGCTGATCCAGGAGGCCCGCCGGATCCAGCAGTCGATCCTCCCGCGCACGCTCCCCGCGATCGGGGACTTCGACGTGGCCGCCGTCTCGCGCCCCGCGGAGGTGGTGGGCGGCGACTTCTACGACTTCATTCCCCTCGGAAGCGACTCCTTCGGCGCCGCGATCGCCGACGCCTCGGGACACGGCCTCCTCGCGGCCCTTCTCGTCCGCGACGTCTACGTCGGCCTCCGGATGGGGATCGGGAACGACCTGAAGCTGACCCGGACGATCGAGCGGATCAACCGGATCCTGAACAAGAGCCGGCTGACCACCAAGTTCGTCTCGCTCTTCTACGCGGAGTTCGAGACGAACGGGGAGGTCCTCTACGTCAACGCGGGGCACAACGCGCCGCTCCTCCTCCACGCCCGGGGGGGAGCCTTCGAGGAGATGTCTCCGACGGGGATGGTCCTCGGCCCGTCGGCCGAGGCGCGGTACGGGAGGCGCGGATTCCGGATGGAGCCGGGCGACCTCGTCTGCCTCTACACCGACGGGATCGTGGAGGCGACCGACCGGCGCGGGCGCGAGTTCGGGATGGGGCGGCTGAAGCGGATCCTCGCCGAGATGCGGCGGCGTCCCGCCCGGGAGACGGTGGAGCGGGTCCTCCTCGCGACGGGCCTCTACACGGGCGAGCCGACCCCGGCCGACGATCAGACCGTCGTCGTCATCCGGCGGCGGCCGCTCGATGCGAAGAAGGGCGCCCCGGCTCCCGTCAGCACGGAGCCGACGGGTCCCGGAACCACGCCGCCGTCCGGCGGAGCCCCTCCGGAAGGCTCACGGCGGGGCTGAAGCCGAGGAGGGCCTTGGCGCGGGTGACCTCGAGGACGCTCCGGCGCTGCTCGCCCGGCTTCCCGGCCTCGCGCCGGGCCGGCCGGCCCGACCCGCAGGCCGTCGCGACCGCGTCGTAGAGCGCGTTCACCGACGTCTCGATCCCGGTCCCGATGTTGAAGACGCCGGGCGCCTGCTTCCGGAACGCCGCGAGGTTCGCCGCCACGACGTCGCCGACGTAGACGAAGTCGCGGCTCTGGCCGCCGTCGCCGTAGACGACGCCGTCCTTCCCGTCGAGCAGCCGCCGCATCCAGATCCCGACGACGCCCGCCTCGCCCGAGCCGTCCTGGCGCGGCCCGTAGACGTTCGCGTAGCGGAGGAGGGTCACGACGAGCGGCGTGCCGTAGGCGAGGCACTGGAGGTACTTCTCGCCGCACAGCTTCGCCGTGCCGTAGGGGGAGACGGGGTTCATCGGGTGGTCCTCGTCCGCCGCGAAACCCTTCGGGTCGCCGTAGATCGCGCCGCCGCTCGAGGCGAAGAGGATCTGGCCGACGCCCGCGGCGACGCAGCCTTGAGCGAGCCGGATCGTCCCGAGGACGTTGACCTCCGCGTCGAAGACCGGGTCCTCGACCGACTTCCTCACGTCGATCTGCGCGGCGTGGTGGAAGACGGCGGCGATCCGCTCCTCGCGGAGCAGGCGGGCGAGGTCGAAGCTCCGGAGGTCCCCTTCCACGAAGCGGGCTCCGGGCGGGACGCGCTCGCGCTTTCCGGTCGACAGGTCGTCGAGGACGACGACGCGGTGCCCCCCGGCGAGGAGGGCGTCGGCCAGGTGCGAGCCGATGAAGCCGGCGCCGCCGGTGACGAGGACGGAGGCTGCGTTCTGATTCATGATCGGGGGCGAGGATACCCCCGCTGAAACTCCTTCCGCCCGCCTTCTTCCGCCGCGACACGGCCGCCGTCGCGCGCGACCTTCTCGGCTGCCGGCTCGTCCGCCGCCGCCCGGACGGTCGCGAGAAGCGAGTCGTGATCGTCGAGACCGAGGCGTACCTCGGCGTCGGGGACCGGGCCGCCCACACCTGGAACGGGCGGAAGACCTCGCGCGTCCTCCCGATGTGGGGGCCCGGCGGCCACGCCTACGTCTACTTCGTCTACGGCATGCACCACTGCCTCAACGTCGTGACGAAGGAAGAAGGCGAGCCGGAGGCGGTGCTCCTCCGCGCGGGCGTGCCGGAGGAGTGTTGGCGATTCGAAGGAGAGCGAGAGGGACGGATCGTGTGGACGAGAGACCGTTCTCCGAAGATGAAGATCGCCTCCGGGCCGGCGAAGCTCTGTGCCTATCTCGGGATCACGACGGCCCTCTCGGGCGCCTCACTCTCGGGCCCGGATCTCCGTCTTTTTTCCCCCTCGAAGGAAACCCTCTCTCTCGGTCTTCCGGTCCTCGCCGGCCCCCGCGTCGGCGTCGCCTACGCCGCCGCCGCGGCGCGCTGGCCGCTCCGGTTCGCCGTTGCCGCGGGCCCGG
>DAOMFB010000207.1:0-5782 GCA_035429585.1 Thermoanaerobaculia bacterium | reverse complement strand
GCCGGCCGCCGGGGTCGTGGCCGGGCTCCGGCGCGCCGTTCGCGCCTGCGCCGGGCGCGTCGAGCTCGGCGACGACTGCACCCTCGTCGTCGTCCGGCGGGAGGGGTAGCGCATCCCGCAGGTCCGGTGACTGCCCGGCCGAGAGGCGGCTCCGATCTTGGGGCCGGGACGCCGCCGCGGCGCTTGACGACCTTCCGGGGGCGAGTAACCTGCCGCGAGGGACGAGGGGGCCGCGCCGGCGGCCGACCGAATCCTCGGGAGGGCTTCCGCCCGAGCATGAGCAGCCCGACCTTCGCTCGCCAGGACGTTCTCTCGCGCTGCAGGGCCTCGGGACGGCTCCCCCGACCCCTTCCGTCGCCGCTGCGCCTCAACCTGGGCTGCGGGCGCGACGTGCGGGAAGACTTCGTGAACGTCGACCTCTATTCCGACGACCCGCGCGTCGTCGCCATGGACGTCCGGCGCCTGGAGATCCCCGACGCCGCGGCCGATCTCGTGGTTGCCAAGGACATCCTCGAGCATTTCGGGCACGGGGAGACCGCCCTCGTGCTGACGGAGTGGGCACGCGTGCTGAAACCGGGGGCTCGCCTCTGGGTCCGATGTCCGTCTCTGCGGCTTCAGGCGACGGCCTACGTGTCGGGCGTGTGGGACGCCGACGTCGCGTCGTACATGATCTTCGGCGGGCAGGCCAATCCGGGGGACTTCCACCGCACCGGGTTTGACCCGGATTCGATCCGTCGGCACCTGGAAGCGGCGGGATTCGAGGTCGTGCACCTCGAGGAGCACGACCTGCCGCAGACGGCCGGCTACATCAACCTCAACATGACGGTCGAGGCCACGAAAAGGCCGGCGTGAAGTCTCTCGCGACGCTTCCCGGCCCCGGCACGTTCCCGACCGGCGAGCCCGGCGAGCTCCTCGTCGGCCGGCTCGTCGCGAATGCGGAGTTCGTCCGCGCGCTCCACCGTCACGGCTCCTTCGAGGAGTTTCTGTTCTTCGTGGGGGAGCGACGCGAGGAGGATCCGCTCGTCCGGACGCTGGTCGATCGGCTCGGGATGGATGGGGACCGGATCCGCGTCCTCAACCGGCTGCGGCTTCCGGCCGCGCTGGCCGCGGGCCGGATCTCGGTCCTGCACCAGCTGTCGCACGTGGACGCGTTCTCCCATCTGCTCGTGCTGCGCGATCGCTGCGCCGGCGCCACGGTGCCCGTGACCGCGCAGGTCCACGCGCTCAGCTATCCGCGGCTGATGCAGAGCTATTTCGCGACGCTGCTCTGGCCGCCCGCCGCGCACGATGCCGTCTTCTGTTCGAGCGAGGCCGGACGGCGGGTCGTCGAGGCGGCATTCGCCTCGGCGCGAGCCGCCTGCGAGCGGAGCTTCGGCGGCGCCCCGGGTCTCGCGTGGGAGCTGCCGGTGATCCCGCTCGGCGTGGACGTGGACTCCCTGGGGCGGGGCGACCGGGATCGGACGCGGCACGAGCTGGGGCTTCCCGCCGACGCCCTCGTCGTCCTCGTGATGGCCCGCTTCTCCGAGCACGACAAGATGGATCTGCTCCCCGCGCTGCAGGTCTTCAGCGCCCTCCTGGCGAACCCGATCCAGCCGGCGCGGCCGCTCTATCTGCTCCTCGCGGGCGCGCGCCAGGACGCGGGGGCGCCCGAGATGGTGACGCGATGGGCGGCGCGGCTCGGGATCGCGAACCGTCTCGTGACGCGGGTGGATTTCTCGCGGGCCGAGCAGCCCGGTCTGCTGGCGGCTGCCGACATCTTTCTCTCTCCGGCGGACAACGTGCAGGAGACGTTCGGCCTCTCCGTGGCGGAAGCCATGGCGGCCGGGCTTCCGGTCATCGCCTCCGACTTCGACGGGTACCGGGAGTTGATCACCGGCGAGACCGGCATTCTGCTGCCGACGCGCTGGGCGGCGGACCCCGACTGGCTGACCGACCTCGCCCCGGTGCTCTACGAGCGCCCGCTCCACCTGTTGCTCGGCCAGAGCATCGAGGTGGACCTCCCCGCGATGGCGAGGGCCCTCAACGACCTGGCGAGGGACGACACGCGCCGCGAAGCCATGGGCCGGGCGGCCCGCGCCCGCGCCCGCGCCCGGTTCGACTGGAGGGTCGTCATCCGCGCGTACGAGGAGGTCTGGCGGCGGCTGGCCGCCAAGCCGTTCCGTCCGGAGCGGCCCGGCCGGGAGCCCGCGCCGCTGGCCATGAGCTACCGAGCGCTCTTCGCCCACTATCCGAGCGTCGAGGCGGACACGGAGCGGATCGTCCGCCGCCTGCCGCTGGCCGACGCGCTCTGCGGGCCGGCGGACCGGTATCCGGTCTACCCCGAGCTCGAGGAAGTGTTCGATGAAGAGGACGTGACGGCCGCCGTCGGCATCGCCACCGAGCCGGTGGCGGTCGATCAGCTCTCCCGCGCGCTGGAGGCACGATGGCCGCCGTGCGAAGCCTGGCGCGCCCGCATCCTGGTGGCCTGGCTGCTGAAGCACGGACTGCTCGGATAGCGCCGCCCGGATCCGGCCCGGCCGTGCGGGGCTGTGCTAGCCTGACCTTGGGAAGATCGTCTCCCGGGGACGCGGCGAAAACGTCCGGACGTCCCGAGAGGAGTCCGTCATGTCCGAACCTGATCCGAAACCGGAAGAGAAGCCCGAATCGAAACCGAACGGTGAACTGAAGCCCGAGGATCTGGAGAAGGTCTCGGGCGGCGTCGCCTCGCTGCCGGATCCGAAACACGCCAGCCTCGTTTCGCCCCGGCAGCCCGTCTTCGGTGGCGCGCCGATTCTGACGAACGCCTAGCGGCGGCCGCGTCGGCGCGGTCCTACTTCGCCGGCTTCTTCTCGTCCTTCGCGGCGACGACCGCGGCGGGTGCCGGGAGCTTCCCGCCGAGGAGCTCGCTCGCCTTGAGCTGCGCCTGGCGGGAGAGGTCGATCGACTCGCCGAGGACCCGGGCCATCTCCTGCGGGGCGTGGAAGCCCATCGAGTTCTCGGCGGCGACGAAGTCGAGGCGCCACTGGGCCGCGCGCTGCAGCTCGCCGAGCTCGCGGATCGCGGCGTCCTTCTCGACGACCTCGCGCCAGGCGGCGAGGAGGTTCGCCTTCGTCTCGGCGGCCAGCTTCTTCTCCTGCTCCTCCTTCGGGAGCTTCGCGAAGTCGGGGTTCTTCTCGAGCGTCTCCCGGGCCTTCGCCGCGGCGGCCGACCGGTTCTTCTCGTCGTACGGCCTCCGGACGGCCACGATGGCGTCGATCATCCCGACGGCCGCCTGCCCGGCGCGCGACATGAGGGCGAAGTGCCGGTCCTGGATCGCCTCGACCCGGGCCATCAGCTCCTCGTCGCTGTACGGGTGGCAGGTGGCGCAGGAGCGGTTCGCCGAGAGGAGCGGGCTGCGGACCCAGTGCTCGGAGATCTTCTGGGCTCCGTCGCGCCGGTAGGACATGTGGCAGTCCGCGCAGGCGACGCCGCTCCGGGCGTGGATCCCCTGGCTCCAGACCTCGAACTCCGGGTGCTGGGCCTTGAGGACCTCCATCCCCGTCTCGGCATGAACCCAGTCCTTGAACCGCTTCTCCTTGACGACCATCCCGTCGTAGCTGTGCTCGATCTCCTCCACCTTCAGCCCGTCGGCCCACGGGAAGAAGACCGTGGTCCCCTTGCCGCAGAAGTACTCGACGTGGCACTGCGCGCAGACGTAGGTGCGCTTCTCCTGCCGGGTCGAGTCGACGTTCGGGTCGTAGGAGCGGGCCCTGTTCCCGGTCCTCCAGCGCTCGATGCTGGCGAGGTACGGCACCGCGGCGCCCGACGCGGCGAGCTTCTGGATCCCGGCGATGAAGGCCGGCCGGGTCACGCGGACCTCCATCGAGCCCGGGTCGTGGCAGTCGACGCAGGCGACCGGGTGCGCCTTCCCGCCGCCGAGCTCCTCGAGCTTCTTGTGCGCGTCCCAGTACCCGAGGTTCCCGACGGCCTCGAGGCCCTTCTGGAGCTGCTCGGCCGCGCTCGCCTGCGGCGCCGCCTCCGCCCCGAGCTTCCGGTAGAGCGGCATGATCGAGGCGTGGCAGTGGAGGCAGTTGCCGGACTGCTTCGCCTCGGTCGGCACGTTCCGCTTCGTGTTCTCCTGGTCGAAGAGCATGAAGGCGTGCCCCCGCCGGTCGCGATAGTCCACGGCGAAGAGGTAGCCCGCGAAGATCCGCGTCAGCCACGGGTCGCGGACCGCCTTCTGGGGCGGGATGGCCCCCTCCGCTCCGCCCCATCCGCCGCCGTACTTGGTGTGCGTCGGCTCGGAGGTCTTCTTGTAGCCGTCGTACTCCCGCGGCCAGTTCGTCCCCCACTTGGCGGGATCGACGTCGTTCTCCGTCACCGGCACCAGCTTCACCGTGGCCATCCTCGCCTCCTGCTTCCGCTGGGCGATGTTCAGCAGGAGGGCCGCGGCCAGGAGCGCGCCGAGGGCGAAGGCTCCCGCGACGAGGAAGACGAGCAGCCCGCGCTTCGTCGCGGGGGCGTTGTTGTCTGCGGACATGAGGTGCTCCTTCGTGACGGATCCTGGGATGTGGCGGGTCAGCGGGGATGGCCGACCGAAGCGTGGCAGCGGACGCAGGAGACGGTGCCGTCGGGGTCCATCACGTCGACGAGGTCGGCGTGGCAGTGGCGGCAGTTGGCCTCCACGACCGCGGAGCTCTCGGGACGGGCCCGGATGACGTCGGGATAGCCGCCCAGCGTGAAGGCCATGGAGTGGTGCCAGCCGTTCCGGGCCTTGACGGCGTACTTCGAGACGGCGCCCGGCGGCGTGTGGCAGTCGTTGCAGGTGGCGGCGTTGTGGTGAGGGCCGGCCTGCCAGGCGGCGTAGTGCGCGCTCATGACGTGGCAGTTCGCGCAGCTGGCCGGGTCGTTTCCGAAGTAGGAGTAGCCCTTGGCGTAGTAGAAGGCGTAGGCGCCGACGCCGAGCGCGAGGCCGGCCGTCGCGGCGGCCAGGGTGAGGGGGACGGGGAGGAGGGCGATGCCCCGGCGCGGCCTCATCTTCGAATCGAGTTCCGGCAGAGCCTAGCGGCCGCGGAACGGGGTCGAAATGGTGAGAACTCCTCAGGTCCGGGCGACGCCCGAGCCGGCTCGTCCGGAGGCGCGGGAGAGTAGTCTTCCCGCGGGCCGGCAAGGCGCCGTGAGTCCCTTCCGCGAGCGCGCCGCCCGGAGGAGGACGACATGGCGCTCAACCTCAAGGGGACGAGGACGGAGAAGAACCTCAAGGAGGCCTTCGCGGGCGAGTCGATGGCCCGGAACAAGTACACCTTCTTCGCGGGCGAGGCCCGGAAGGCCGGCCTCATGGAAATCGCGGACGTCTTCGACCAGACGGCCAACGAGGAGAAGGAGCACGCCAAGCGGATGGCCGGGTTCCTCGACATGCTCGCGAACACCGAGAAGAACCTCGAGGCGTGCATCGCCGGCGAGAACATGGAGTGGACCGACATGTACGTCCGCTTCGCCCGGGACGCCGCGGAGGAGGGCTTCGGTGGCGTCGCGAACTTCTTCACGAAGCTGGCGGAGATCGAGAAGGGGCACGAGATGCGGTACCGGAAGCTCCTCGAGGAGCTGAAGTCGGGGACCGTCTTCAAGCGGGGCAAAGAGGTCTACTGGTACTGCACGAACTGCGGGCACGTCGAGAAGGGGCTCGAGGCGCCGAAGGCGTGCCCCGTCTGCGCGCATCCGCAGGGGTACTTCCGCGCGATGGTCGAAGGCGAGGTCTGAGGATCAGCGCCGCAGGCGCCGCGGGGAGGCTCGCGCCGAGCCTCCCCGATCCACTCCCCGACCG
>DAOMFB010000206.1:0-5846 GCA_035429585.1 Thermoanaerobaculia bacterium | reverse complement strand
GGTCGGCGCGCCGCTCGCGCCCCTCGATCGCCCGCTCGACGTCGGCAAGCCCCACCACCGTCCGGCCCGCCTCCCGGGCGAACTGGTCCGACTCCCGGAGCAGGTCCGCGAGGTTCCGCAGCCTGAGCGAGAGCTTCTCGCCGTCCCCCGCCTTGCGGGAGGCGTTCTCCACGAGGCGGGCAACGGCCTCGCGGTCGAGCGGGAGGAGCCCCTCCTCCCGCGCGAAGGAGGCCACGACGCGGACGAACCCCGCGAGCCCGTCCGCGTCGCGGGGGGCGTCCTCGTCGAAGTCGGCGGCGATCTTGAAGAGCCCCGCGAAGTCGGGATCGCCGTCGTAGAGGAGGTAGTAGATGGACCGGTCCCCGAGGAGGACGACCTTGGCCTCGAGGGGGATCGGCTCCGGCTCGAGCGAGGCGGTCGTCACGAGGCCGAGCGACTGCCCCGGCAGCTCGACGTCGATGGCGCCGCTCCGGAGGGCCCGCTTCAGGGCGCCGTAGGCGAGCGGCTGCATCAGGACGTCGAGGGCGTCGATCAGGAGGAAGCCGCCGTTGGCCTCGTGGAGGGCGCCCGGGCGGATGAGGCCGAAGTCGGTCACGAGCGTTCCCATCTGGGAAAGGTGCTCGATCCGTCCGACGAGGTTCGGGAAGGTGGCGTGGTCGAGGACGACGACCGGCGCCCCCGCCTTCCCGGCCCGGCTCACGAGGACGTTGACGCGGTACCGCCGGAGCGCCGACTCGGCGCCGTCCGACTGCGTCAGCGGGATCCCCCGGAAGGTGGCGGGCTCGCCGTCCTTCCCCGGGCGGAACCCCTCCGCGTGCGTCAGGACGTCCTCCTCGACGGCGTCGAGGTACGCCTGCACGGCCGGGAGGTCCCCGAAGGGCTTCCGCGCCTCCGCGACGAGGTCGTGGACCGCCGCGCGGATGACGGTCCGGTTCAGCTCGCGGATCTTCTCCCCCGCCTCGCGCCGGAGGCGCGGGATCTCCCGGATGATCGTCTCCAGCTCTCCCTGGAGCTCCGACATGGCCGTGCCGATCCGCTGCTGCTCCGCCTCGGGGAGCTTCCCGAAGACCTCCGGGTCCATCACCTCGCCGTCCCTGAACGGCGCGAGCGCCATCCCGAACGGCATCCGGACGAGGTCGAGGCCCCGCTCGCGCGCCTTCCCGCGGAGCTCGTCGAAGGACTTCTCCTGCTTCTCCGCGAGCTCGGCCTCGATCTCCCGCCGCCGGGCGCGGTACTCGTCGGTCTCGAAGACGGCGGGAATCGCGCTCCGGAGCTCCTCGATGAAGTGCTCCATCGTCTTCGCGAGGCCCGCCGCGCGCCCCGAGGGGAGCTTCAGCGCCTTCGGCTTGTGGCCGCTGGCGAAGTCGTGGACGTAGCACCAGTCGGGCGGCGGCGGCAGGAGACGCGCCTTCTCGTCGAGGATCCGGCGGACGATCTCGTGCTTGCCGAGCCCGGCCGAGCCCATCGCGTAGACGTTGAAGCCGTGGCGCGCCACGCCGAGGGCGAAGCGGATCGCCTCCTCGGCCCGCTCCTGGCCGAGGACGCCGGGGACGGGCGCGAGATCGGCCGTCGTCGCGAAGCGGAATTGCGATGGGTCGCAGCGGTTCCGGAGGCGTTCGGGTGGCAGGGCTTCGCCCATGCCTTCAATCTGGACCCCTCCGGGGGCTCCGCCCATGGTGCCGATGCTCCAGAAGGTCAGACCGCTTCGAGGTAGGCCTGTAGCCGCTCGCCGGGGGCTTGCCTTCGGGCGCCCCCGGACCCCCGGCCCTCACACGGCTTCCAGGTACGCGCACAGGCCGTGACGTCCACCCTCCCGGCCGAAGCCCGACTCCTTGTAGCCGCCGAAGGGGGAGACGGGGTCGAACTTGTTGTAGGTGTTCGCCCAGACCACGCCCGCCCGGAGCTTCCGCGAGACCTCGAAGATCTTGGAGCCCTTGTCCGTCCAGACGCCGGCCGAGAGGCCGTACATCGTGTTGTTCGCCTTCTCGACGGCCTCCTCCGGCGTCCGGAAGGTCTGGACGGCGAGGACGGGCCCGAAGATCTCCTCGGTCGCGATCCGCATGCTCTGCGCCACGTTCGTGAAGAACGACGGCGGGAACCAGAAGCCCTTCGCCGGGAGCCGGCAGCCCGACTGCGTCAGGACCGCGCCCTCGGCCACGCCGGAGTCGACGAGCTCGCGGATCTTCAGGAGCTGCGCTTTCGAGTTGATGGCCCCCACGTCCGTGTTCTTGTCGAGCGGGTCGCCGAGCCGGAGCGTCCGGATCCGGTGCGCCAGCTTCCGGACGACGAGGTCGTGGACCGACTCCTCCACGAGGAGGCGCGAGCCCGCGCAGCAGACGTGCCCCTGGTTGAAGTAGATCCCGTTCACGATCCCCTCGACCGCCTGGTCGATCGGGGCGTCGGCGAAGACGATGTTCGCGGCCTTCCCGCCGAGCTCCAGCGTCAGGCGCTTGCCGCTCCCCGCCAGCGCCCGCTGGATCCTCTTCCCCACCTCGGTCGAGCCGGTGAAGGCGACCTTCCGCACCGTCGGGTGGGCGACGAGGGCGGCGCCGGTCGCGCCGGCGCCCGTCACGACGTTCACGACCCCCGGCGGGAAGTCGGCCTCCTCGACGAGCTTCGCGAGGTGGAGGGCCGTGAGCGGCGTCGTCTCGGCGGGCTTCAGGACGCAGGTGTTCCCCGCGGCGAGGGCCGGCGCCAGCTTCCAGGCGGCCATCAGGAGCGGGAAGTTCCAGGGGATCACCTGCCCGCAGACGCCGAGCGGCCGGGCGCGGCGCCCCGCGAACGCGTACGCGAGCTTGTCCGCCCAGCCGGCGTAGTAGAAGAAGTGGGCGGCGGCGAGCGGGACGTCGAGGTCGCGCGACTCCTTGATCGGCTTGCCCCCGTCCATCGTCTCGAGGACGGCGAACTCGCGCGCCTTCTCCTGCAGCATCCGGGCGAGGCGGTAGACGTACTTCCCGCGCTCCGCCCCGGGCATCCGGCTCCAGGTCTTCTCGTACGCCCGCTCGGCCGCGCGGACGGCGGCGTCGACGTCCGCCGCCCCCGCCTCGGCCACTTCGGCGAGCTTCGCCTCCGTCGCCGGGTTGATCGTGTCGAACCGTCGCCGGGACTTCGGCGGCACGAACCTCCCGCCCACGAAGAGGTCGTAGCGGGGAGCAATCGTCACGTGGGACGTCGACTCGGGGGCCGGCGCGTAGTCCCACGCCCCGTCGAAATCGGGGGAGAGGTCCCTCGGGGGGCGTGCGCGGCGCGCGGCGGGCTCTTTCGCCATCTCAGTCCTTCGTGAACTCCTCGTCGGAACGATACCGCCCCGTCCGTTCCTTCTTCAGCTGCATCAGGAGGTCGTTCAGGAGGCTCGAGGCCCCGAACCGGAAGAGGTCCGGTGTGAGCCACCCGGCCCCGAGCGTCTCCTTGACGAGGACGAGGTAGTGGAGCGCCTGCTTCGCCGTCCGGATGCCGCCGGCCGGTTTCATCCCGACCGTCGCGCCCGTCGCCAGCCAGTGGTCCCGGATCGCCTCGAGCATGCAGAGCGTCACGGCGGGCGTGGCGGCCGGGGAGACCTTCCCCGTCGAGGTCTTGATGAAGTCGGCCCCGGCGGCGATGGCCAGGTCCGAGGCGCGCCGCACGTTGTCGTACGTCTCCAGCTCCCCCGTCTCGAGGATGACCTTCAGCCGCGCGGCGGACCCGTCCCGGCGGACGCAGGCCGCCTTCGTGGCGACGATCTCCCCGGAGACCTGCCGGAGCTCGCCCGCGAGGAACGCCCCCCGGTCGATCACCATGTCGATCTCGTCCGCCCCGGCCGCCACGGCGCGGCGGACGTCGGCCAGCTTCACCGGCAGCGGGAAGCGCCCCGAGGGAAACGCCGTCGCGACGCTCGCCACCTTCACCCCCGAGCCGGCCAGCGCCCCCTTCGCCGCCGCCACGAGGTCGGGGTAGACGCAGACGGCCGCGACGGACGGAACCGAGGGGTCCTCCGGGTCGGGGCGGACGGCCTTGGCACACAGCTGCCGGACCTTCCCGGGCGAGTCCTTCCCCTCCAGCGTCGTCAGGTCGCACATGGAGACGGCGAGGCGCAGCCCCGCCACCTTCGTCTCCTTCTTGATCGACCGCTTCCCGAGCGAGGCCGCGCGCTCCTCGAGCGCGACCTTGTCCACGGCCGGGGAGCGGACGGCTTCCATGCGCGGAAAGTCTACGCCGGGCTCACTCGTACCTGAGGGCGTCCGCCGGATTCAGCTTCGAGGCCCGCCGCGCCGGGAGGGCCGAGGCGCCGAAGACGAGGAGCATCCCGACGACGAAGATCGCGAGGAGGTGGAGCGGCTCGGGCCGGAACGGCATCCACGAAAGGTAGTAGACCTTGGCGATCTCGGGCGGGAAGCGGACGAGGCGGAACCGCGTCAGGACCGTGCAGACGAGAACGCCGAAGCCGATCCCGAGGAGGAGCCCCGTCCCGCCGAGGAGCGCCCCCGACAGACGGAACGTCCGGTGGATCACGCGCGGGGGCGCCCCGACGGCCGAGAGGACGCCGACGTCGCGCGTCTTCTCCGCGAGGAGGACGACGAGGGAGGAGACGACCGTGCCGGCCGCCACGGCGACGATGAGCGCCAGGACCACGAAGAGGAGGGTCTGCTGGATGGCGAGCGCGGCGAAGAGGTCGCGGTTCATCGCCTTCCAGTCGAGCACCGTGACGGCCGGGCCGAGGGCCTCGCGCGCGGCGGCCACGCACCGGTCCGAGGCGGAGGCCCCCGTCAGCTTCAGCTCCCAGATCCCGGTCCGCGCGTCCGGCGGGGCGAAGCGCTCGAAGGCGGCCAGCGACACGACGGCCCAGTTGTCGTCCACCTCGGAGAAGCCCGTCTCCACGACGTCCGCCACGGTCATGGCCGTCCGCCGCGGCGGGCTGAGCCCCTTCGAGAGGGTGGGCGAGGCGGTCTCGAGGGCGACCGGCGAGCCCGCCGCCGCGCCGAGGCGCTTCGCGAGCCCCGCCCCGAGGACGACGGGCGTCCGGCCGTCCGGGCCGGGGGTTCCGAGCTTCCGCGAGAGGTCCGGGACGCGGGCGAGGAGCGGCGTCGTCACGAGGCCGTCCGCGGCGTCGAGCGCCTTCACGAGGGCGTCGGTCCCCCGCGGCGCGGCCGGCGAGAGGAGGATCCCCGGCGCGAAGCCGGTCTCGGCCACGCCCACGACCGCGGGGAGCTTCGCGAGGTCCCGCCGGAGGGCCGTCCGGTCCCGGCCGGGCTCCACCATCACGAGGACCTCGGCGTTTGTCCCGGCCAGCTTGTCGGCCAGGTCGTGCCGGTAGCCCGACATCAGCCCCATCGCCACCACGAGGGCCGCCGCCCCGAGCGACACCCCGAAGAGGGCCAGCGCGGAGACCGTGCCGAGGAGGCCACCCCGGCGGCCGGAGAGGAAACGCCGCGCGAGGAAGGCGGGGACGTTCACAGCGTCCGGGCGAACTCGTCGAACAGGGCGTCGGAGTCGTGCGGGCCGGGCGCCGACTCGGGGTGGTACTGCACCGCGAAGACCGGGGCCCCCTTCACGCGGAACCCCTCGCACGTCCCGTCGTTCAGGTTCACGTGGGTCGGCTCGACCTCGGGCGGAAGCGAGTCGGCCGCGACGGCGAAGCCGTGGTTCTGCGACGTGATCGCCACGGTCCCGTCGATCAGGCTCTTCACCGGATGGTTCGCGCCGCGGTGCCCGAACTTCAGCTTGTAGGTCGTCCCGCCGAGCGCGAGGCCGAGGAGCGGGTGCCCGGGGGAGATGCCGAAGACCGGCTTGCGCGAGGCGAGGAGCATCTTCACCGTCGCCACGCACTCCCGGAGCGCCTCGTACACCATCACCATCGCGAGCGTATCGAG
>DAOMFB010000205.1:0-5851 GCA_035429585.1 Thermoanaerobaculia bacterium | reverse complement strand
CTTCTTCTTCTCTTCGGGACGGCCGTTTCCGCGAACGCGCAGCAGACGGCCGCCGCCCCGCAGCCCGGCACGGCGCCGCCGCTTCCCTTCGACTACATCGGCCTCGTGGCCAACATGGGCGGCCCGGGCCCCGGGACGTGGGAGCTGAAGGTCCACGCGGACGAGTTCACCCCCGCCGACGAGGTCAAGCAGCTGGTCGAGCTCGGGCGGCAGGGGGGGCAGGACGCCGTCCAGAAGGCCCTCTGGAAGATGAAGAGCCGCGGCTTCATCAAGATCGGGAACAGCCTCGGCTACCAGGTCCCGGTGATCCGCTGGCGGGCGCTGCCGAACGGCAACACGCAGCTCACCTTCCTGACCGACCGGCCGATCCAGTTCGTCGAGTTCTTCAACGGCACCCGGAGCCTCGACTACATCTTCGGCATGGTCGTCATCGAACTGGATGCCAAGGGATCCGGCTCGGGGCAGATCTACGGCGCCATGAAGGCGACCTTCGACCCCTCGGGGCGGGTCGACCTCGACAGCTTCGGCACGAAGCCCTACAAGGTGATCAACGTCAAGAAGCTCTAGGCGCGGCTCGACGGGGAATAGACCGGGCGGGGCTCGCTGGCGCCTTGCCTCGCGTCACGTCGACCGTGGATGAGGGAGTGTCGGCATGAAGAAATCCCTGATGGCCGCGGCGATCGTGCTGGCCGGCCTTCCCGGGGCGGCCCGGGCCCAGTGGGCCTACCAGCCGCGCTGGGAGATCACCCCCATGGCGGGTTACCGGACCTACGGGACCCTCGAGAACACGGACGTGGCCAAGTACTCGCAGCTCAGGTTCGACCCGGCCTTCAGCTGGGGCGCGGCGCTCGGCGCCAGCTTCGCGCCGAACTTCGACGCCGACGTCACGTTCTCGTACACCTCGACGGACCTCACGGCGGTCGGTCGTCCGGGGAACGCCACCCGGACCGTCGGTCTCAAGCAGTACGACACCCTGTTCAACGCCTACTACGTCTTCGGGGATCCGCGGGACAGCCTCCGGTGGTACCTCGGCGGCGGCATCGGCTTCACCATCCTGAGCCCGGACCAGAACCTGAACTCCCTCACCCGCTTCGCGTTCAGCCTGGCCGGCGGCATGAAGTGGTACTTCAGCGAACACGTCGGCTTCCGCTTCGAGGCGCGCTGGATTCCGACCTACCTCTACTCGACCGAGGGCGGGACGTGGTGCGACCCGGTCTGGGGCTGCTACTACTACTCGAACGACCACATGCTCCAGCAGGGCGACTTCAAGGCGGGAGTCATCGTCCGGTTCTGATGAGAGCGCGAGGAGGGGGGCGGAGACCCCGGGCCCTCGCGGCGCTCTGCGCCGCGGCCCTTCTCCTTGCCGCGGCGCCGGCAGCGGCGCAGGAGCCGGTCCCGAAGGACGAGACGTCGGCCGAGGCCCCGAAGGAGTCGTCGTTCCGCTGGGTCTTCTCGTGGAGAGGGTGGGACGGGCTCTACATGGAGCTCTCGCAGAAGACGGGTCTCGGCCCGGCGCCGGCCGTGTCCGGGCAGGAGCCGCCCGATACCTGGCAGGTTCCCGTCCTCAGTCTCGAGGAGGTGAAGCTGTCCGGCCGGGTCGGCGCGCGCCTCGAAGGGGACGCGGCCGCGTTCGCGACGAGCAGCAGCCTGACCGGGTTCGACGGCGGCGTGGACCTTCGACGCGCCCGTCTCGTTCTGGCCGGGGACAGCATCGTCCTCGTCCCCTTCCGGTACAAGATCGAGGTCGGGTACGTCCCGAACGTCTTCAACCTCAGCTCGGCGTGGATCGCCATCCCGGACATCGCGTACGTCGGGACGCTTCAGGGAGGGCAGTTCCAGCCTCCCCAGGGGCTGGACGTCATCCAGAGCAGCCTCGCCCTCCCGCTGATGGAGCCCGCGGCCCCGATCCAGGCCATCGCGCCCGGGACGGAGGCCGGTCTGCAGGTCGGCCGGCCCGTCTTCGGCGGCCGCGCGACCTGGACGCTCGGCCTCTTCGGAAACGGGGCGGGACAGAGCGAGTACGGGAGCGCGACGAAGGGGTACGGCAACGTGATCGGGCGAGCGACGTTTCTGGCGATCGAACCGCCTCGCGACGCCGACGCCTCCCCGAACCGCCTCCTCCACGTCGGGCTCAGCCTCGGCTGCCAGTTCGCCTCGACCGGGACCATCCGGTACCGGTCCCGCCCGGAGAGCTACATCGCCCCCTACGTCGTCGACACCGGCCCCATCACGTCGAGCGGCGTCGAAACCGTCGGGCTCGAGGCGGCCTGGGTCAACGGCCCCTTCTACGCGCAGGCGGAGGGGATCCACTCGTACGTCCAGGAGTCGGGCGGGACCTCCCTCGGCTTCGGCGGCTTCTACGCGATCGCGAGCTGGGCCCTGACCGGCGAGAGCCGGGCGTACGACCGCGAGGCCGGGGCCGTCCGCCGGATCGTCCCCCGCCGGGAGTTCCGCTTCGGAAAAGGGGAAGGGCGGGGCGCCCTCGAGGTCTCGATCCGCTATTCGTACACCGACCTGAACGACAAGTTCGTGCACGGAGGGCGTCTCTCGCTCCTCATGTCCGGGCTCACCTGGACCCCTCTTCTCCACGTCCGGTGGCTCTTCAACGCCGGCTACGGCACCGTGACGGGGGGCGCCGCGGACGGCCACATGGCGATCTTCCAGACCCGGATCGGCGTCGATCTCTGACCGGGCCGGTCCCGGTCAGTAGCTGAAGGCGGCCGAGAGGTTCCCGCCCACCCAGGTCGTGGCCGTGCCGTTCGAGACGGCCGAAAGGCCGGCCCCCGGCGCGGAGAAGTTCAGGCATGCCGTCAGCGTCCAGCGGGTGCCGAGAGATCTCTGCCACTGCACGGCGAAGCCGTCGTTCAGGTGACGCGTCGGGACCCCGACCGAGGTGACGGGGATGCCCTGGGCGAGCGCGCTGACCAGGTCCTGTCCGAGGGCGAGCGGGCTGTCCGTCCGGGCCGCCGAGATGTGGAACCAGAAGAGGTCGAGGGTGTCGGCCGCGGAGGGGGCCGCGCCGGCGTGGACGCGGTACATCACGAGGTTCGACGGAGCCCAGGCGAAGGCGCCGTTACCCCCGGTCGCCCAGTTCGCCAGCCCGGCGTTCCAGAAGAGCGGGTCGAAGCCCTCGAAGGCGGGCGTGGCGGGGTCGTCCCCGGTGAAGTACGCGTACGTGACGGAGAGCGTCGGCTTCCAGCCCGTCTTCGAGAAGGCGCACGACGCCGTGCCGGCGGCGGCCCAGGCCTTCATGTCGATCCGCCCGTTGCGCTGCCAGGCGAACTCGCCCGAGAGCGAGAGATCGGGAAGCGCCTTCGGGAGCGGCCGGACCGTAGCCCAGAGATGGGCGGTCCGGGTCCCCTTCCGGCCGCTCGCGAGAATCGTCTCCGTGGCCTGCACGTACGGCATCGTCGACGCGATCGCGTCGACGTAGGCGACGCCGGCGCTCTGGCTCTCTCCGAGCGCGACCTCGAGCTTTCCGCCGGCGAGCTGCGTCGCGGGCTGGCCGGAGATCTGGTTGTACTGGAGGAAGAACCCGTCGGCCGAGAGGCTCTTCCAGCGGAGACGCGCGACGCCGGTCATGTCCCAGGCCGTCCGCGGAGCGGCGTAGGTCGCGCCGCGGACGCCTCCGTTCTGGGCCCCTTGGAAGAGGAGGAATCCGGTCCCCACGGAGTAGTTCTGCGCGCCGCCGGAGAGATCGATCTCGAGGCCCGAGGAGGCCCCGCGGTGGCGCCAGCCGAGGTAGAGGTTCTCGATGGCGGCCCGCCCGTTGGCCGGCGTCTGGTAGAGGTCGCTGCCGATGTTCCCGGTGACCCCGACCGAGAGGCCGCCGTAGAAAGTGCCGGCCGATCCCGTCTTGAAGGTCGCGGTCACTCCCGGAAAGAGCCAGTACTCCCCCCAGATTCTGTTCGGGTCGTACGGATACGACGGGTCGACGCCGGCGACGACGTTCCAGAAGGCCCGGGATTCCCCCGCGGCCCCGAGCCCGCCGACGGCGCCGAGCTTGACCTCCCAGTTTCCCCGGGAGAAGCGGAGCGGGTCCGGCGGCTCGCCGGCGCGGACGTGGCCCGCGAGAGAGAGCGCGGCCGCCGCAACGAGGAGGCGGATCCGGGAATTCATGGATGCGATCTTCTCCCGATCGGGCCAGTCGCGGTACCGTTCGAGCGTGCCTGAGGACGTCGGCGGGGACGAGAGCGCGATCCGGCCGTCGGGGCCCGGAAGACTCGTCGTCGCGTTCTCGTGGAGCCTCGCGGGCGCGGCGATCCTCGCCGCGATCGTCCTGGCCTTCGCGCCGTTCTGGCTTCATCTCGAGCCGGTCCGGAAGCGGATCGAGTCGGTGGCCTCCTCGGCGCTGGGCGGGACGGTGACGGTCGCGCGGATCGACCTCTCCTACCTGCCGCGCCCCGGGGTCGTCCTTCAGGGGCTCACCCTGGACGCCCCGGGGAAAGTGCACGGGACCATCCGTTCCCTCGGCGTCTCTCCCCTGATACCCGCTCTCCTCAAGGGCCGGTTCCGGCCGGTCACCGTCCGGCTGGACGGCCCGGACCTGACGGTCGAGCTCCCCCCGCCGGCTCCGAAGGAGCCGTCGGCCTCCCTTTCGGATCCGCTGAAGAGCCTTGCGCCGGTCCTCTCGGCGATCGCGGCCGAGGTGCCCTGGCTGACCATCGAGGTGAACGGAGAGCGTGTCGCCGTCGCCCGGAAGGGGAGAACGCTCGCCGCGGTCCGGGGCCTGCGGGTGCATGTGGGCGTCTCGGACGGGCCGGCCGGCCGCTTCCGCGCCGACGTCCGGCTCTCCGCGGCGTCGGTCTCCCTCCGCCGCGAGGGCTTTCCTTCGCTCGAGGTCGGCGGCCTCGACGTCGAGGGGGTGGTGGACGCCGGGGACGGGAAGACGGCGATCGCCCTCTCGCGCTTCTCCACGGACTCTCCGCGCTTTCTCGCCGAGATCGCGCTCTCTTCCGACCCCGCCCTTCCGCGGGTCGAGCTGAGCGCGCGCGGCAGCGGCCTCGACGTGGCGGCTCTGCGCGGGAGGCTCCTCCCCTTCGCGGGGGACGACCCGACCGTCGCGGGGATCTTCGGGATCGTCCGGGGCGGAACGCTCACCTCCTTCTCCTTCACGTCGGGAGGAACGACGACCGCCGATCTCGGGGACTTCGGGCGGATGTCGATTCGTGGCGTTCTCGCCGGCGGGAGCGTCCGGATCGCGAGCGTGGGACTCGACCTCGAGGAGGCGCAGGGAGACGCGGCCGTCGAGAAGAGCGTTCTCTCCGTGCGGAACGCCGCCGCGCGGATCGGGCGGTCGCGCGCGTCCGACGGGAGCGTCCGGCTCGGGCTCGCCCGGGGCGACGACACGCTGCGGATCGACGCCGCGGTGAGGTCGGATCTCGAGGAGCTGCCGGCGATCCTCCGGCGTGCCCTCCGGGCCGGGGCCTTCCGCGAGGAGCTCGCTCTCGTGGAGGAGCTCTCGGGGAGCGCGACGGGGCGCGTCACGCTCGAGAACCGCCCGGGAGGCCTCGAGACGAAGGTCTCGCTGACCGGGCTGCGGCTCTCCGGGCGCTTCCGGCGGATTCCGTTTCCGGTCGCGGTCGCGACGGGGACCTTCTTCTACGACGGGAAACGCGTCGGGGTCGGACGGCTCTCGGGGAGCGTGGGGCGCACGACGCTCTCCGGCCTCTCGGCGCAGCTTCGGCTCACGGACCCTCCGCAGCTCGAGAGCCTGTCGGGCGGTCTCGACCTGGCGCCCGGCGAGCTGTTCCCCTGGATTGCGTCGGGAGAGGGGAATGAGGGGCTCCGGAGGGAGGGCCGGCGCCTCGAGGGGAGGAGCTCGCTCTCCGCGGCGCGGCTTTCCGGCCCC
>DAOMFB010000204.1:0-5883 GCA_035429585.1 Thermoanaerobaculia bacterium | reverse complement strand
AGGGCAGCTTTCGATGCTGGCCGTCGCCGCGGGGCTCGTCGCGGCCGGGGCGGGATGCCGGGCCCTCGGCCTCGCGCTCTCGGGCGGCGCCGACCGCGCGCGGCTCTACCTCTCGCGGATGACGCGGCCCGCGGCCCTCGCCGGCGTCGCCCGCTTCCTCGTCGCCATCACGCTCGTGTCGTGGAGCTACTCGTGGCTGAAGGTCTTCGTCCCGCGCCTCAACGGCTGGGTCACCGACCCGCTCCTCGCGACGCTCGACCTCCGGATCCACTTCGGGATCAGCCCGAACCGCTTCCTGATCGAGCTCTTTCCGTCGGCCGGGTTCTGGCGGTTCCTGGACCTCTACTACGCCCAGTTCCTGCTGACGATGGGCGTGGCGTTCGCGTGGTTCGGCTCGGCCCTGTCGCGGCGCGACCGGGGGCGGTTCGCGGCGGGTTTCGCCCTCCTCTGGATCGCCGGGGCGTGGATCTACGTCGCCGTGCCGTCGCTGGGACCGTGCTACGTCTTTCCCGACGAGTACGCGGCCGTCCGTCCCGCGATGCCGCTCCAGACGCAGACCCAGCGCCTTCTCCTCGTGCAGTACGACGCCGTGACGAAGGGTTCCGAGGCGCTCCGGAAGACGGGGATCAACTCGGCCTTCGGAATCGGGGCGATGCCGAGCCTCCACGTCGCCGGCCAGGCCTTTGTCGCCTTCTTCGCGCGGCGGCGCAGCCCGCGCCTGGGGTTCCTCTTCGGCCTCTTCGCCGTGCTGACCCTGGCCGGCTCCCTGATCAGCGGGTGGCACTACGCGGTGGACGGCTACGCCGGGATCCTCCTCGCGTGGGGCGCGTGGCGCCTCGGCGAGCGGATGGGATGAGAATGCGGCCATGAAGCGCGCCCCCCTCAAGAGCCGCCTTCGCGAGGGCGAGACCCTGTACGGCCTTCTCTCGCCCGACACGGACGGCGCCCTCGTGGAGACGGTCGGCCTCCTGGGGTTCGACCTCTTCATCCTCGACACGGAGCACGGCGCGGGAGGGCCCCGCGAGGCGGAGGCGTTCGTCCGCGCCTGCGAGCTCGTGGGCATGGCGCCGCTCGTGAGGCCGAGGGGCCTCGACGCGAAGCTGATCCTCCAGTACCTCGACGCCGGGATGCAGGGGATCATGCTCCCCGGCGTCCGGTCGGCCGAGGACGTCCGCGAGCTCGTCCGCGCCGTGAAGTACCCCCCCGAGGGGCTTCGCGGCATCGCCCCCGTCCGCGCGAACCGCTGGTTCCTCGCCGGGGAGACGCAGGCGGCGTGGGTCGGCCGCGCCAACACCGAGACGCTCGTCCTGCCGCAGATCGAGACGAAAGAGGCCGTGGAGCGGCTCGGGGAGATCGTGGCGGTGCCCGGCGTCGACGGGGTCATCATCGGCCCGCGCGACCTCTCGATGGCGATGGGCTTCCCGGACGGCCCGGGACATCCCGAGGTGGAGGAGGCGATCGACCGGATCACCCGGACGGCGCTCGGGGCCCATCTCGTCGCCGGGACGGTCGCCCCGACCGGCGAGCGGGCGAAGGCGCTCGCGGCGAAGGGGCACCGGATCCTCCTCCACTCGGTCGGCGCGCTCCTGAAGGCGGGCGCCGAGGCCTTCTTCCGCGGGGCGACGGGCCGTCAGTAGTCCGCCTTCACACGGACCCGGAGGCTCCGCCTGCCGCCCGACGTCTCATGACTTCGCGATGAAGCCCCAGGGGGACGCCTGCCGGGCCTGCGGGTCGAAGACGCCGCGGGGAGGGGCGGGGAGCGCCCCGCCCGGCGCCTGGGGCGGGCGGATGACGCGGTCGATGGCGTCGCGGTGCTCCTTCACGAGCCGCCGGACGGGGACGCCCGCGGCCGCGGCCCGGAGGATCGGTTCCGACTCGAGCCCCATCTTCGCGAGGTAGGCCTCCCAGACCGCCTCCACGACGGGCATCCCGCGGAAGACGACGTTGGGCATCTTCCGGAAGGCCTCGGAGAGGAACGCGAGCTTCCGCTCCAGGTTCTCCGTGCCGTCGAGCGCCTCGTTCTCGAACGGCGTGTGCGGCTTGGGGACGAAGCAGTTGACGGTCGGGACGAGCGTCCCGAGGCGGCCCCGCGCGCGCCCCTCCGTCCGGAGGATCTCGCGGAGGTCGTCCACGAGCCGGACGAGGTCGCGGACGTCCTCGTCCGTCTCTCCGGGGAGGCCGATCTGTAGGTAGAGCTTCAGCTGGGTGATCCCCGCGGCGGCGATCAGCCGCACCTTCTCGCGGAGCATCTCGTCGGAGACCTTCTTGTTGAGGGCCCGCCGGAGGCGCTCGTTGCCCGCCTCGGGAGCGATGGCGAGGGCGCGCTCCCCCTGGCCCGTCAGGATCGAGAGGATCTCCTCGGAAAGGGCGTCGATCTTCACGGACGAGAGGGCGATGTGGTAGTCGAGCTCCGGGAGGCCCGGGAGGATCGGGAGGATGCCCGGGTGGTCGGCCACGGCAGTGGCGATGAGGCCGACGCGGGAGGTGAGGGGCCGGGCCCGGCGCGCCACGTCGAGGACACTCGCCGCCGGGATCCGGACCTGCGGGGCCATGGCGTAGGCGGCCCAGCAGAAGCGGCACATCTCCGAGCAGCCGCGCGCGACCTCGATGAGGAGCTTGTCCGCCAGCTCGGTGTGCGGCGTCAGGATCGTCGAGTGGGGGGGCTCGCGGGTCTCCCCCTCGGCCGCCCGGAACTGCTGGACGACCACCTTCCCGTCGCCCGCCGCCTCGGCCCTGAGCCCGTGGACCGCGGGGACGAAGAGTCCCGGCACCTCCGCGAGCGCCGCGAGCGTCCCGTCGCGGTCGAGGTCCCGGCGGAGGACCTCCGCGATCCGGGGGACGAGCTTCTCGCCGTCGCCGAGAGCGAAGGCGTCCACCCACGGCGTCAGCGGCAGCGGGTTGATCCGGGCCGAGTCGCCTCCGACGAGGACGATCGGGTCTCCCTCCCCGCGCTCCTCCCGCCGGAGGGGGATGCGGGCCGCCGGAAGCAGCCGCAGGAGGTTGGCGTAGTCCATCTCCCACGAGACGGAGAGGGCCACGAGGGGGAACTCGCCGAGCGGCGTGCCGCTCTCCAGCGTCCGGGGTCCGCGGGAGTCCTCCTCCTCCCCGGCGAAGAAGCGCTCGCAGGCCACGTCCGCCTCCCGGTTGAAGAGGCGGTAGACCCACTGAAAGCCGAGGTTGGACATCCCGATCTCGTAGGCGTTCGGGAAGCCGAGGGCGATCCGGTACCGGCCGTGGAGCGTCAGCTCCTCGGTCGCGCGCTCGGCGGAAAGGAGGCTCCTCCGGCGCTCCCCGGTCGGGTCGTGACGGGCCATGTCCCCCCGCCCAAGATACCAGCCGGGGGAAGGCTCCGGTACGATCCGGGGAGCCCTCCCGTGAACCCGCCGACCCGGTTCTCCGTATGGAGGGGGAGGAAGAGGCGACACCATGTACCACGTCATCGGCGTCAACGGCCAGCAGTACGGCCCTGTGGACGAGGCCGGCCTGAAGCAGTGGATCAGCGAGGGGCGCGTCGGGGCGCCGAGCCTGTCGTTCCGGTCGGGCGAGGCCAGCTGGATGCCCCTGGGCGAGCGGGCCGAGCTCCGGGCCCTCTTCGCCCCGCCCGTGCCGGGCGCCGCCCCGGCGGCCGTCGCCGCCCCGCCGGTGCCGGTGACCGGCGGCCCCGGAGAGCCGAAGGACTGGCTGACGACGCTGCTCTTCTCGATCTTCCTCGGGAAGCTCGGGATCGACCGCTTCTACATGGGCTACACCGGGCTCGGCATCCTGAAGCTCTGCACGTTCGGCGGCTGCCTCATCTGGTGGATCGTGGACATCATCCTCATCGCGACGGGCTCGATGAGGGACGCCCAGGGACGGCCGCTCGTCCGGCGAAACTGACGCCCCCTCCGGGCCGCCCCTGATGCAGGCGCAGGATCCGCGCCTCCGGCGGGCGGGGATAGAGTACGGGGGACGGCCGGCGGCTCGAGCCGCCCCCCGCCGGAGGAATCGATGCGTATCCGGTTCATCCATGTTGCGTCGGCGCTGCTCGTGGCGGCCGCCCTTTCCCTCGCCGGATCGGCCGCCGCCCAGGCGCAGGCCCGCATCCAGGGCGTCATCACGGACGGGAAGGGGGCGCCGGTCGAGGGGGTCAAGATCACCGTCACGACGACGTCGAACGCGCGGTTCAAGCTGGAGCTGACCTCCGACGCCAAGGGGAAGTGGGGGACGATCCTGAACAACGCCGTTCCCCCGTACACCTACAAGTTCGAGAAGGCCGGCTTTCTCCCCCAGCAGCTGACGAAGAAGATCGGCATCAACTCGGTCGAGGCCATGGACATCGTGCTTCTGACGGCGGAGCAAGCCGTCGCGAGCGGCAAGGCCGAGATCAAGAAGGACCCCTTCGTCGAGGCTTACAACGAGGCCGTCGAGAAGTACCAGGCGGGACAGAACGCCGAGGCGCTGGCGAAGGCCGAGGAGGCGACCACGCTCGGGCCCGACAAGGCGAACGCCTGGGGCCTCGCCGCGAAGATGGCCGCCTCCGTGAAGGCCTGGGACAAGGTCGTCTCCTACTCGGAGAAGGCGCTCGAGCTCGACCCCGAGGCGACGGAACTCTACCCGCTCCTCGTGGAGGCCTACCGGCAGAAGGGGGACAAGGCGAAGGTCGCCGAGTACGAGAAGAAGTTCGCCGCCGCGAACCCGGACAATCCGGACATCCTCTACAACCAGGCGGTCGACCTCTACAACAAGAGCGACTTCAAGGGGGCCGCGCCGATCCTCCTGAAGGTCATCGAGGCCAAGCCCGACTACGCCAAGGCGCACTTCCTCCTCGGGATGAGCTACGTGAACCTCAACAAGATCCCCGACATGAAGAAGCACCTCCAGGAGTACCTGAAGCTCGACCCGAAGGGGGCCGACGCGGCCGTGGCGAAGGAAATGCTGGATGCGTTCAAGTGAGCCGCTGAGACGGCGGCCGCGGTGAACCACCCGCCCTTCGTCATCGGGGTGGCCGGCGGGACCGGCTCGGGAAAGACGACCGTCGCCAACGCCATCCTCCGGCGGGTGGGGGACGAGGGGATGTCGGTCCTCTTCCACGACGCCTACTACCGCGACTGGGCCGACTTGCCGAAGGACGTCCTCGACCGGAAGAACTTCGACCACCCCGACTCGCTCGAGACGGAGCTGCTCGTCCGGCACGTCCGGGCGCTCAGGGAGGGGCAGGTCGTCGAGGCGCCGATCTACGACTTCGTGACCCACCGCCGGACGGCCGAGACGCGCCGCGTCCTTCCGAAGCGGATCGTCCTCGTGGAGGGGATCCTGATCTTCGCCGAGCCGGCGCTCCGGACGCTCTTCGACGTGAAGGTCTTCGTCGACACCGACGCCGACGTGCGCCTCATCCGCCGGATCCGCCGCGACATCGCCGAGCGGGGGCGGACGCTCGAGAGCGTCGTCGAGCAGTACTACGCGACCGTCCGGCCGATGCACCTGGAGTTCGTCGAGCCGTCGAAGCGATGGGCCGACCTGATCGTGCCGGAGGGAGGCGAGAACGCGGTCGCGATGGAGTTCCTCTTCGCGCGGCTGGAGCGTCTCCTCGCCCCCTGACGGAGCGGCTCCGGCGCGGCCCTCCACCATGACCGGACGCCCCTCCCTCTCGCCCGCCGCGATCTTCCTCGCCGTCGCCCTGCCGGCCGGCCTCCTTTTCGCCGTCCTGACGCCCCCCTTCCAGGTTCCCGACGAGTCGGCCCATTTCTTCCGGGCGTTCCAGATGGCCGAGGGGACGTTCCGGGCCGGCTCCGACGGCGCCGTCCCGGGAGCCGAGCTGCCGGTCTCGCTCGTCCGCGCCGCGGACGCCTTCCCGCCGCACTTCCCCGCCACGACGCGCGGGGACCTTCTCGCCCGGGTGACGCG
>DAOMFB010000203.1:0-5892 GCA_035429585.1 Thermoanaerobaculia bacterium | reverse complement strand
GAGAGGCCGGCCCGGCCCCCGGCCGTTCGCGACGCGCGCCAGGAGCTGCTGCACGACCTGAAGTCGCCGCTGTCCGTCGTCCGCGTCTACGCGGACCTGATCGCGGAGGGGGCGCGCCGGGGAGAGCTGCCCCGGCCGGAGCACCTGACGAACCTCTCGAACGAGATCGGGCTGATGGAGGCGATGGCCGGCGTCGTGAGGCCTCTCGCGCCGGAGCCGCCGGCCCGGCCGGCGCGGCCGCCAGAGACCGACCTCGTGAAGCTCCTCTCCACGCTCGCCTCCTCCTACCACGACGCGCACGGCGAGAAGGTGCGGATCGAGTTCGTCGCGGACGAGGAGTCGATCGTCGTCGCGGCCGACCCGGTCGCCGTGCAGCGCGCTCTCCGGAACATCCTGGACAACGCCGTCAAGTACACGCCGCCGGGGGGCCAGATCCGGATCCGCGCGAGCGTCGTGGCCCAGCACGTCTTCGTGGTGATCAGCGACACCGGGATCGGCATGACGCGGGAGGAGCAGAAGCGCGCCTTCGAGTACGCCTTCCGCGGCGAGGCGGCGCGGGCGACGGGCGCCGAGGGCCGGGGGCTCGGCCTCGCGCTCGTCCGGGAGCTGCTCGAGGGCCAGGGGGGGAAGATCTCGCTCCTCTCGGAGCCCGGACACGGCCTCGAGGTGACCATCCTCTTCCCGCTGCGGACGCCGGAGGGCGCATGACCGAGCCGGCCGTCTTCATCGTGGACGACGACCCCGGGGTGATCGAGGCCGTGGCCGCGGTCCTCTCGGACGACGGCTACCGCGTCTCGGGGGCCAGCGACAGCCGGTCCGCGCTCCTCGCGCTCCTCGCCGACCCGCCGGACCTCATCGTCCTCGACGTCAACATGCCCGACCTGAACGGGTGGGAGCTGTGCGACATCGTCCGCCGGCAGACGTCGACGCGGGACGTGCCCGTCCTCTTCCTGACGGGGCGGGGCGAGGTGCGCGACCAGATCACCGCGCTCCAGGTGGGCGGGTCGGACCATCTCAAGAAGCCGTTTCGTCCGGAGGAACTCCGCGGGAAGGTGCGCGCCCTGACCCGGGGCACGCGCCGGAGAGGATCGCCGTGAAGTCGCGAGGACACCGCCCCCTGGAGCTCGTGTCGGCCCCCGCGGGCGGCGCCGCCGCGGACGTCGAGCGCCTCCGCCTCGAGCGTCTCGGCACGGATGCCGTCACGGGCCTGCCGCTCCATCCGGACCCCGGCGTCGGCTTCGAGCGGGTCGCCGGCATGGGCGTCGTCTACCTCCAGCTCGGCCGCTTCGCCGGGGTCGAGAGCCTGTACGGCTGGGAGCTGTACGACCGCGTCCTGCGCCTGACCGCCGCGAGCCTCCGGGAGGACCTCGAGATCTCGACGCTGAAGGGGCAGCACCTCTCCCTCTCCTTCAACGGCTGCGACGGCTTCTGCCTCCTCTTCGACCTCTCGGGGCGCCCGGCGCAGCGGCACGCGTCCCTTCTGGAGCCCGAGGCGCGCCGGTTCCGGCAGGGCGTCCTCCGGCGGCTCCGGCAGGCCCTCGGGCGGATCGCCGTGGACCTGATGAGCGTCTACGTCGGCGTCGCCTCGATCGCGGACGACCCGCGCGTCCGTCCGTCGCGCAACCTCGCGCGGGGCGTACTCGAGGCGATGCGTGCCGCGGAGGCCCTCCAGACCGACGCGCGGAAGGGACGCGTCGAGTCGCTCAAGGAGATCCTCTCGCACCGGGAGCTCCGCGCCGTCTGGCAGGCGGTCCAGGGCCTTTCGGACCGGCGCGTGGTGGGCTACGAAGCCCTCATCCGGGGCCCCGTCGGAAGCGACCTCGAGATGCCCGACGCGCTCTTCACCGTCGCCCGCGAAGGCGACATGCTCCTGGAGCTCGAGAACCTCTGCCTCGAGACGATCTTCTCGTCGATCCCCCGCGCCGTCCGTTCCGGTGTCCTCTTCGTGAACGCCTCGGCCCGCCTCCTGACCCACCCGGTCTTCCTCGACGAGCGGAACCTCGCCGAGATGCAGCGCGCCCACGGGAACATCGTCGTCGAGGTCTCCGAGAAGGAGATCGTCTGGAACTACGGCGCGTTCCGGGAGGTCCTCGAGCGGCTCCGCGCCGCCGGGTTCCGCTTCGCGATCGACGACGCCGGATCGGGCTACTCGGGCCTCGAGACGATCCTGCAGCTCCGCCCCGAGTACATCAAGGTGGCCGACTCGATCGTCCGGAACGTCCACCAGGACGCCATCAAGCGGGAGGTGCTGTCGAGCCTCCTCTCGCTCGGCCGGCAGATCGGCGCCTCACTCGTGGCCGAGGGGATCGAGAGCGAGGAGGAGCTCCGGAGCCTCACGGCCCTGGGCCTCCCTCTCGGGCAGGGCTTCTACTTCGGGCGCCCGGCGGCGCGGATCAGCGCAGCGCCGTGAGGATCGGCTGCTCCTCCGACTCCCGCTTCAGGGCGAGAAGGAGGAGCAGGGCGGCGGCGGCCACGAGGACGGAGAAGAAGGCGGTGGCCGGCGGCGCGAGCGTCTCGTAGAGCGCGTGGAAGGCGACGGCGAGACCGAGCCCGAGGAGGATCCGCCGCGGCGCGGGCTCCCGGCCCGGCGAGGCGAGCCCCTGCGCCAGGAACGTGCCGGCGATCGCCGTCCAGACGGCCTGCAGGAACGGTTGGGCGAGGGCGCGGACGGCCGTCCCGAGAAACGTCGCGTAGAGGGCCGCGGCCTGCGGTTCGCCGGCGACCCGGAGCGGGCCCTCGTCGCCCGCGCCGAGCGACCAGCTCTGGACGAGATTGGCGCAGAGGCCGAAGGCGGCGCCGGCGATCAGGCCGTAGAAGAGCCCGTCGGCGGCCCCGTTCAGCTCCTTGAGCGGGCGGGCGATGAGGACGAGGAGCGCCAGCTTGCCCAGCTCCTGGACCAGGGCCGCGCCGCCGAACGCGCCGAGCAGCCGGGCGCCGAGCCCCTGCTCGGGTGCGCCGAGCGGGGCCAGCGTCGAGACCGGCGGCCAGCTCACGAGGAGGCCGAAGTAGAGGAGGGCGAAGAGGACGGCGCCGAAGAAGACCGCGAGGACCGTCCGGCTCGTCGCGGCGTCGGTGCGGAACGCGGCGTAGAAGAAGGCGACCCAGAGGGCGCCGCAGCCGAAGTCGAAGAGCCGGATCCGGAGCAGGGGGTCTTCCGCCACGGCCGAGACGAAGAGCGGGCCGAGGCCGAAGAAGATGAGAGCCCAGGTGACGGGCGAGCCGAGAACCGCCGCGTCGTTCAGGCGTCGGACGGGGAGGGCGGCGCCGAGACGCGACGGGCCCCGGAGGACGTCGGCGGCGGCCAGGTCGCCCTCGTCGGAGGCGCCCGCGCTTGCGCCCGCGCCCGGCGCCGGCGCGGCGCGGCTCTCCACGAGGCCGAGACCGGGGTCGTCGGCGGTCTTCGCCAGGGAGACGCGCGGCCATTTCGCGGGTACGGCGTGCGACGCCGGGGGGCGGACGGGGGCGGTCGGCGCCGGAAGGGCCACGTCCGGGGTCGACAGGACCACCTCCGGCTCGGCGGCCGGGGGCGGCTGGTTCAGCGTCTCCCGGATGCCGGAGGCCGTCTTCCGCTTGGAGAAGCTGCGATGCCGGGACCCACTCCGGAGTCCCGCTCTTCCACGCGAGATCGTCGGGCTCGAGGATGCCGCGGGCGGCGAGGTCCGCCAGCTCCGCGAAATGGAGGGGTCCGATCTGGCGCCCTCCCGTAAAGGCGAAATAGACGGGGGGTTCGGCCACGACCGGAGATCGTAAACGATTCAGGGAGAAAGAAAAAAGAGCCGCCTCGCAGGCGGCTTTGGAGGAGAGGCTGGTATGTGCGCACCTCTCTCATCGCACGCGGCGTGCCACCCGGGCGGCGCCGTTCTGGCAGCGGCCGCGGCGGTGCCGCTCAGGCGGGCTGTCCTCCCTTGAACAGGTCGCTCATCTCGCGGAAGCGGGGGTGTTTCTTGTCCCGCATCCACTCGAAGCCGACCGACTCGTGGTTCGTGATCACGGCGCCGGCCTGCCGCATCCTCCCGAGCGCCCGCCGGACGTATCCGGCGCCCCGTCCGCTCACGGCGTCCCAGACGACATGGACCTGCTCGCCGGCACGGAGAAGCTCGATGACCGTCTGCATGACGCAGACGTGCGCCTCGATCCCGGCCACGACCACCTGACGCGGCGCCCCTCCGACCGGCGGCCGGACCTCGTCGAGGAGGGGCCGAAACGCCGGGTCGCCCGCGCAGCCGAACGCCGTCTTCTCCAGGGTGCGCTTCGGCGTCGCGAGCGCGTCGAAGGCGGAGCGGATCTCGGGGTGGGTCGGGCCGAGCCCCTTCGGGTACTGCTCGGTCAGGACGACCGGGACCTCGAACATCTCCGCGAGCGTGAGCAGCCGCTTCGCCACGGCGATGATCCGCGCGGGGTGCTCCACCATCTCCATGAGCCGGCCCTGGTAGTCGATGACGAGAAGGACGCTGCGGGAGGGGTCGAGGAGCTCCATCCGGAGATCCTACTCGCGCTTCGGGCTCTCCTCGTCGGCGAGGGTCACCCACCCGCCCCCCATCGCCTTGTAGATGTCGACGAGGGAGCCGAAGAGCTGTGCGCGGTAGCTCGCGTAGTTCAGCTCCGAGGGAAAGAGCTGCTGCTCGGCCTGGAGGACCGTGGAGTAGGGGGCGTAGCCGCCGTCGTACTGGAGCCGGGCGAGGCGCTCGTATTCGCTCCCCGCCTTCACGAGCCGCCGCTGGGCCTCGACCTGCTCGCTGAGGAACCGGTGGGACGCCAGCGCGTTCTCCACGTCGGAGAAGGCGCTCTGGATCGAGGCCTCGTACGCGAGGAGGGCCGCCTTCGTCCCCGCCTCCGCCTGCTTCACCTGGGCCCGGATCGCCCCGCCCTGGAAGAGCGGCCCGGTGAGCGAGGCGGTCCAGCTCCAGGTCACGGCGGGCCCCTTGAAGAGGTTCGAGAGATCCGCGCTCGCCGAGCCGAACGCTCCCGTGAGGGAGATGCTCGGGAAGTAGAGGGCCTTGGCCGCCCCGATCTGCGCGTTTGCGGCGACCAGCTCCTGCTCGGCCTGCCGGACGTCGGGCCGGTTGGCCAGGATCTCGGAGGGGATGCCGGCGGGGACCGCGGGAAGTACGAGCGTGTCGATCGTCTTGCCGCGAGCCACGGGTCCGGGATTTCGCCCGAGAAGCGTCGAGAGGGAGTTCTCCGCCCGGACGATCTGGAGCGCGATCTGGGGGATGGCCACCGCCGCCGTCTCGTACTGCGTCCGCGCCTGCTCCACGTTCATCTGGGAGACCTGGCCGTGCGCGAACTTCAGCTCGAAGAGCCGCACCGACTCGGCGTAGGTCGCGAGATTGCGCTTCGCGACGGCGAGCTGCTCGTCGAGGCCGAGGAGCTGGACGTAGGTCGAGGCGACGGTGCCGACGAGGGAGAGGATGACGCCGCGCCGGGCCTCTTCCGAGGCGAAGAGGTTCGCCTGCGCGGCCTCCGTGAGCCTTCGGACGCGCCCCCAGAGGTCGATCTCCCAGCTCGCGCTGGCGAGCGTCTGGTAGGAGCTCTGGGGGTTCTGCACGAGGTCCGGCACGGGCGTGGCGCCCGACTCGCTCGCCCGGGCCCGACCGGCCGAGGCGCCGTAGCCGGCCGAGGGATAGAGCGGCGCGGCCGTCTCCGTGAGGACGGCCGCGGCCTGCTCGACCCGGGCGGCGGCGATCAGGAGGTTCCTGTTGTTCGCGAGGGCCTCGGCGATCAGCCCGTCGAGGACGGGGTCCCCGAACTGCTTCCACCACGCGGCGTTGACCGTCGCCTGCGCTTCCTTCTCCCCGTACTCCCACGCGGGGGGGGCGGCCACCTTCGGCCGCACGTAGTCCGGCCCCATCGTGCAGCCGGCGAGGAGCAGGGCGGCGGGGAGGAGGGCGG
>DAOMFB010000202.1:0-5912 GCA_035429585.1 Thermoanaerobaculia bacterium | reverse complement strand
GCCCGGCGGCGTCAGCGCGCCGTCCGGCCCGCTCCGCTCTCCTCGATCCTCCCGAGAAGCCGGAGGAGCCCGTCCAGGATCGTCAGCGGATGCGGCGGGCACCCGGGGATGAAGAGGTCGACCGGGACGGTCGCGGCGGCGCCGCCGTGCTGCTCCGGCCGGTCGAGATAGGGGCCCCCCGAGATGGCGCAGGCGCCGACGGCGATGACGATCTTCGGGTCGGGGACCGCCGCGTACGTCTTCTCGAGAGCCAGCCGCATGTTCTCCGTCACGGGGCCGGTGATCAGGAGCCCGTCCGCGTGGCGCGGCGAGGCGACGATCTGGATGCCGAACCGTCCGATGTCCCAGACCACCGTGGAGAGGACGTTGACGTCGGCTTCGCAGGCGTTGCAGCCCCCGGCGCTGACCTGCCGGAGCTTCAGGGACCGCCCGAAGAGGCGGCGGAGCTTCTCGTCGAGGGCCGTCGCGAGGCGGAGCTCCCGCCCGTCGGTGACGAGATCCTCCCGCGTCCGGGTCGCCAGGCGATGGTCCGGGGTGAAGGCGATCGCCCCCTGGGGGCAGGCGGCCGCGCACTCCGGGCAGAAGAGGCACCGGCCGAGGTCGAGGGAGACGCCGCCGCCGGCCGCGACGGCGATCGCCCGCGTCGGACAGGCGCTCGCGCACTCGCGGCATCCGTCGCGGCACCGGGAGGCGTCGACGACGGGGAGGCCCCGGAACCGCTCCGGCAGGGCCGGCGGCGGGCCGTCCGGGAACTCGATCGTCCGGTGTCCCTGCGCCAGCCGCGCCCTCAGCGCCTTCAGCATCCGCGCCGCCTCACAGGTCGTGCCCGCAGTAGGAGAGGTTGAAGCTCTTGTTGCAGAGCGGGAAGTCCGAGATCTCGCCGCCCCGGAGGGCGAGCGCGAGCCCGAACCAGTTGTGGAACGACGGGTCCGTGATCTTGTAGCGAGCGAGGCGCCCTGCCGCGTCGGTCACGGCCACGTGGCAGATCTCGCCCCGCCACCCCTCCACGAGCGAGATCGCGAGGCTCTCCGCGGCGAGCGGGCCCGCCGGCGCCGCCACGGGCGACGTCGGGAGGTCGGCGAGCCGGCCGGCGACGAAGCGGATCGACTCCTGGATCTCGAGCCACCGGACCATCGCCCGGGACGCGACGTCTCCGTAGTGCGCGGTCCGGACCGGGATCGGGTTCCCCTCGTGAACGCCGTACGGATGGTCCTGCCGCACGTCGCGCGGAAGCCCGGTGGCCCGCGCCGCCGGACCGACGAGGCCGATCTCCTCGGCGGTCTCCCGCGAGAGCCGGCCCGTGTTCTCGAACCGGTTCACGACGGTCGGCGTCGCCCAGAGGAGCTCCACGGCCCCCCGCACGTCTTCCGCGGCCCGGTCGAGACGCGCGGAGATGTCGGCGACGAGCGCCCCGTCCACGTCGAACCGGGTGCCGCCGGGGCGGACCAGGCCGCGCCCGAAGCGGCTGCCGCAGAGCGCCGCCGTCATGTTCAGGAAATCCCCCCGGAGGCGCCCGCAGTACGAGGCCGTCGGGAGGTACCCGACGTCGCCCGCGAGGGCGCCGAGGTCGCCCGTGTGGTTGGCGAGCCGCTCCAGCTCCAGCGCCACGCCCCGGAGCGCCCGGGCGCGCGGCGGAACCGCCGTCCCCGAGAGCGCTTCGAGGTTCTGCGCCCAGGCGATCGCGTGCCCCACCGTCGTGTCGCCGGCGACCGTCTCCATCTGGTGAGCCGAGAGACCGTGCGGCCCCCCCTTCAACGCCTCCTCGACGCCCCGGTGCTGGTAGCCGAGGGAGATCTCGAGGTGGAAGACCCGCTCGCCGTGACACTGGAACCGGAAGTGTCCCGGCTCGATGACGCCGGCGTGGACGGGGCCGACGGCGACCTCGTGGACCTCGTCCCCTTCCACGCGGAAGTACGACGTCACGCCGGGGAGCGGGGACTCTTCGGGCCCGCGCCCGAAGGCGTCCCGCCCCGGCCGCCACGAGCGACGGAACCGGACCGGCCGGAGCCACGGGTGCCCCTTCGGCTCGACGCCGACCTGCTCGGCCATCTCGCGCTCGAAGAGATGCGCCTGCGGGCAGAGGGGCGTGAGGGCCGGGTAGTCGTCGCCCCGGAGCCGCGTCCTCCCGACGAGGAGCCGCCCGGACGCGTCGTCGGCCAGGACCGCGAACATCCGGATCCCTTCCCCGTCCGCCGGGAGGTCCGCGAAGAGCGACGCCAGACGCTTCCCGGCCGAGACCTCCCCGAGAACGCCTCCCCGGAAGTCGTCGAAATCGCTCTCGGGAACCCGGTCGAGCGGGACCGCGGCGGCGCTCCGGAGGGGAAGGAAGGTCACGGCGCCACCTCGAATCCGGCGGCCGCCCCCGCGAGGAGGTTCCGGAGCGGCTCGGGAATCCAGAGGCCGAGCAGCAGGACGAGGGCCATCGAGACGAGGATCGGACCCGTCTTCCGGATGTTGTCGCTGTACGGCGTCTCCAGGGCCTCGCGCGACGGCCGTCCCTGGACGGCGGCGAGGACCGTCGCCCCCATCCCGAGGAAGACGGCCGCGAGGAGGACGACGTAGAGCGTGGCCACGACCCAGCGGCCCGACGCAACGGCCGCGTTCAGGATCGCGAACATGCTCACGAACGGGGCGAACGGGGGCGAGCCCGTGATGGCGAAGAAGCCCGCGAGAAAGAGCCCGCCCGAGAGCGGCAGGCGGACGATGGCCCCCGACACGTCGTCCAGGCTCTTGCTCCGGAAGGCGCGGTGGATGTTCCCGGCCGCGAGGAAGAGGATCGACTTGGTCAGCCCGTTGTTGATCGTGTGGAGGATGGAGCCGGTGAGGCCCACCCCTCCGAGCCCGACGCCGAGGACGAGGATCCCCATGTGCTCCACGCTCGAGTAGGCGAGCATCCTCTTGACGTCCCGCTGCCGGACCATCAGGACGGCCGCCACCGCCATCGAGAGGAGCCCGAGGGCCACGAGGAGCCGGCGCGCGAAGTCCCCTTCCCCGGCCGCGTTCACGATCCGGTAGACGCGCAGGAGCGCCAGGAACGCGCAGCTCGTGAGGCCCCCGGCGAGGAGCGCCCCCACCATCCCCGGCGCCTCGCCGTAGACGTCCGGCTTCCAGGTGTGGAGGGGGGCGAGCCCCATCTTCGTCCCGTAGCCGACGAGGAGGACGACGAACCCGGCCCGGAGCCACGGCCGCGAGAAGCCGCCGGCGCTCTCGAGGAGCGACCGGAAGAGAAGCGAGGAGGGCCCGCCCCCGAGGTGCGCCGCGTACGCGAGGAAGAGCGAGCCGAGGAGGGCGAGCGCGATCCCGACCGACGCGATCATCAGGTACTTCCAGGTCGCTTCGATCGAGCGCGGATTCCGGTTGAAGTAGATGAGGGGCGCCGTCGCGAGCGTCGTCGCCTCCACGGCCACCCACATCAGGCCGAGATGCTGCGAGAGGACGAGAAGGGTCTCGGCCGAGAGGAAGGCGAGGAGACAGGCGCAGAGGACGCGGTTCGGCCGGTCGATCCGCACCCGGAGGTAGCCCGGCGCATAGAGCGCCGCGATCGCGAAGAGGAGGGAGACGAGGCCGAGGACGACCCCGCCGAGGGCGTCCAGCTGGAGCCAGACCCCCGGCCGGACGGGCGCGAGGCCGGCGAGGTCCTCGGCCGTCAGGGCGAGGTGGACGGACGCGGCCGCGGGGAGGACGAGGGGCCGCATCCGGTCGGACGGGACGACGAACGCCACGGCGGCCGCCGCGAGGGGGACGAGGATCAGCGCGAGAGCGATCACCGGCGCCTACTCCCTCAGGCCCGCGAGCTGCTCGGTGTCGAGCGACGAGAACTCCCGCCGGATGTGGTTGAGGACGATCCCCATGATGAAGATGGCGACGAGGAGGTCGAGGAGGACGCCGACCTCCACCAGGAAGGACATCGCCTCGATCAGGAGGAGGCCGAAGACGTAGACGCCGTTCTCCAGGAGGAGGTAGCCGACGACCTGCATGATCGCCTTCCGGCGGGTCGTCATCAGGAGGAAGCCGGAGAAGAGCGTCGCGAGCGAGGCCGGGACGATGAGCGACCCGACGTGCTCCGGCGCGAGCGGCAGCCGGTCCGCGAACAGGATCGCCAGCGCCGTCCCGATCCCGGCGAGGAAGAGCGAGGGGACGAACCCGACGTACGGCTCGACCTCGTGGGCGACGTGGACGTCGCGCATCGCCTTCTGGAGGAGCGTCGGGATCAGGATCCCCTTCATCGCCGCGGCCCCGGCGGCCATCAGGAGGGCGTTGACGCCCGGGTCGCGGTGGACGAGGAGGGGGAGGATCGAGAGGACCGCTCCCTGCAGGGCCGCGGCCCGGATGCAGACGCGCATCTCCCGCGCGCCGAGCGCGAGGAAGTTCATCAGGATGGCCACGACGAGCAGGAGGTCCGCGAGGTACATCACGGCGCGCTCCTCACGAGGAGGAGGAGCCCGAACGCCGAGAGGAGGCAGGCCGTGACGAGGAGCTGCGGCACGCCGACGAGCCGGATCCGCGCCATGACCGACTCGACGATGCCGATCAGGACCGCGAGGAGGACCATCCCGCCGAGGAAGACGAGCGCCGAGAGCCACGGGCTCTGCGACCCGAAGGGCATCACGATCCGGACCAGGACGGCTCCCGTGACGAAGAGCTTGACCGCCGCGCCCCAGAGGACCAGGCCGAAGGAGGGTCCGGCGTGGTCGAGGACCATCACCTCGTGGATCATCGTCAGCTCGAGGTGCGTGTTCGGGTCGTCGAAGGGGATCCGGCTGTTCTCGGCCAGGAGCACGACGAACCACGCGGCCACGACGAGGACGATCGACGCCCCGGACCGGAGCCACCCGGACGACAGCGGGTGGGCCAGCATCGTCGAGAGCGAGAGGGCGCCCGTGATCCGCGCCACCGCCAGGAGGCCGAAGAAGAGCGTCGGCTCGGCGAGGCAGGCGAAGCTGACCTCCCGCGCGGCCCCCATCCCCTCGAACGCCGACCCGGTGTCGAGGGCGGCCGCCGCCGTGAAGAAGCGCGAGAGGGCGAAGAGATAGGCGAACAGCACGAGATCTCCCGTGAAGGAGACCGGCGCGCCGCTTCCCCCGAAGGGAACGAGGAGCGACGCGGCGACCGGCGCCGCGAAGGCGAGGGCCGGTCCGGCGAGGAAGATCCCCGTCGTCGTCCGGGAGAGGACCGAGCCCTTCCGGAAGAGCCGGACGAGGTCGTGGTAGGGCTGAAGCAGCGACGGGCCGGAGCGCCCCGCGAACGCCGCCTTCGTCCGCCCGATCACCCCGAGGAGGAACGGCGCGGCGGCGAGGACGACGAAGAGATGGAGCGCGGCGTTTCCCATCGGCCTAGACCTGGAAGAGGAGGACGACGATCGTCACGAGGATGTAGACGAGGTAGATCTGCAAGAGCCCCCGCTGCAGGTACCGCCCCCACGACGCCAGCCAGGCGCCGAACCGGAGGGACGGGACGACGAACCGGTCGAGGACCGTGTCGGGCACGTGCGTCTCGAAGTGGACGGGCTTCGGGAAGAGGTCGGCCAGGACGGGGCCCCGCGCCTTCGGCAGGAGCGCCCAGCGGAAGAAGCCGACCGTCCACCCGGCGAAGGAGGAGGCCGTGTACTGCATCCTCGCCGTCGGGGCCGCGTAGCCGCAGTCCCACGTCACCGTCCGGGGCGCGTCCGCCGTCCGCCGGCGGAGGAGGAGGAAGACGAGCCCGGCGAAGAGGGCGAAGCCGGCGGCGAAGAGGCTCAGGGGGCCGAGCGACGCCTCGCTCACGAGGCCCGGCAGGCCCGCGGGAAAGCCGAGCGCGGCCGCGGCGACCGCCCTCTCGAGAAGCGGTGCCACCGGGAGCGGGAGGAGCCCGATAGCCGCACAGAGGGCGCTGAGGACCGCCATCGGGACGGACACGAGCGGCGACGCGAGCGG
>DAOMFB010000201.1:0-5947 GCA_035429585.1 Thermoanaerobaculia bacterium | reverse complement strand
TGGTAAGAACTATACTTTTGCACATCTGATAAAATCTTATTTTCATCCCAGAGAATGCGGGGGTTTTTCATATGCGCAGTGACTAGACCCAAAAGGCCGAGGGGGACCGCGCCGCCGGCGCCGGGCGCGTCGCCCGCCGTCCGCCGCTCCTCCACGGGCTTCTCGAAGACGAGGGGCGCGTCCGCCGCCATCGCCGCCTCGAGGTCCACGACGTGCGGGAGGACCTCGTACCGGACGGTCACCGCGTGGAGGGCGTCCTCCGCGGCGGCGGGGGACGGGGCGGCGAGGGCCAGGACGGCCTCGCCGTGGTACCGGACCTCCTTCTTCTCGAGAAGCTCGACGACGACGCCCGGCATCTGCGCAAGCGCCGAGGTGTCGACGGCGAGGATCCGGGCATGGGCGTGCGGCGAGCGGAGGATCCGCCCGAAGAGGAGGCCGTCGCGCCGGACGTCGTGCGTGTAGACGGCGCGTCCGGTGGCCTTGAACTTCCCGTCGAGGCGGGGGCCGGCCTTCCCGAAGACGCGTCGCGGCTGACCTTCGGCGAGGGGCGGCGCGTCGTCGGGGGCGACCTGGACCTCCTTCTCGACGGTCTTCCCGGCGAGGCCGACGCGGATCCGGGTCTTCGCGGGGGAGGGGGTCGGCTCAGCCACGGGAGCCTCCCGTCCGCGCGCCGCCGCACGCGGCGATCAGCCCGTTGTAGGTGGCGCACCGGCAGAGGTTCCCGGCGAGGGCGGACCGGATCTCCTCGGCCGTCGGGTCGGGCGTCCGCCGCCGGAGGGCTTCGGCCGAGACGATCATCCCCGGGGTGCAGAAGCCGCACTGCATGGCGTCGGCCTCGACGAAGGCCTTCTGGACCGGCGAGAGCGCGTCGGGAGCGCCGAGCCCCTCGATCGTCGTCACGCTCTTCCCGTCCGCGTCGTGCACCAGGGTCAAGCAGGAGTTCACGGCGAGGCCGTCGAGGAGGACCGTGCAGGCGCCGCACGCCCCCCGGTCGCAGCCGATCTTCGTCCCGGTGAGGCCCCAGGCCTCTCTCAGGGCCTCGGCGAGCGTCGTCCTCGGCTCGAAGAGTCCCTGGCGGACCTGTCCGTTCACGGTGACCGAGACGGGCAGGCCGGCGCCCGGAGGGGCGGCCTTCCGGGCCTCTTCGGCGAGTGCGGCGGCGCTGCCGGCCGCGGTCGCGACGGCGGTCGTCGCGATGCCCTTCAGGAGCCCGCGCCGCGTCACTCCCTTCGTCTTGTCGTCCATCGGCGAACCTCCGCGAAGACGGCGGGAACTATATCGCCGCGGGGCCTGCGTCTTTCCGTTGACCTCGATCCCGGCGGAGACCTATTCTTTCCTGTCGGTCTTCGTGTCGGCCTCGGTGGCTGCTTCGGATCCGGGAGGAACTCGGAATGCACATCAACGACCTCCTCAAGATCGCGGTGGAGCGCAAGGCGTCGGACCTGCACCTGAAGGTGGGCGCCCACCCGATCATCCGCGTCGACGGAGAGCTGATTCCCCTCGTGGACCTGAAGCGGCTGATGCAGGAGGACACCATCGCCATGGCGTTCTCCATCATGTCGTCGCGGCAGAAGGAGAAGTTCAAGAACAACTTCGAGATCGACATCGCCTACTCGGTCCCGGGCCTCGGCCGCTTCCGCTGCAACATCTTCCAGCAGCGCGGCACCGTCGGCCTCGTCTGCCGCGTCATTCCCGCCCGGATCCTGACGGTCCGCGAGCTCCTCCTGCCGCCCGTGATCGAGAGGATCTGCGAGGAGACGCGAGGTCTCGTCCTCGTCACCGGGACGACCGGGTCGGGCAAGTCGACGACGCTCGCGGCGATGATCGACTACATCAACGCGACGCGCTCCGAGCACATCATGACGATCGAGGACCCGGTCGAGTTCCTCCACCGGGACAAGAAGTCGATCGTCAACCAGCGCGAGCTCGAGGTGGACACGCGGTCGTTCGCGGCGGCCATCCGCTCCGCGCTCCGCCAGGATCCCGACGTCATCCTCGTCGGCGAGATGCGCGACTTCGAGACGGTCGAGACGGCCCTGCTCGCGGCCGAGACCGGGCACCTCGTCATGTCGACCCTCCACACGATCGACGCGACCGAGACGGTGAACCGCATCATCTCGGTCTTCCCCCCGCACCAGCAGAAGCAGATTCGCCTGCAGCTCGCCGCCGTCATCAAGGCGGTCGTCTCCATGCGCCTGCTCCCGCGCGCCGACGGCCTCGGCCGCGTGCCGGCGGTGGAGGTCATGATCGGGACGAACTACATCAGGGACTGCATCGAGAACAAGGAGAAGACGAAGTACATCCACGACGCGATCAAGGCGGGCACGTCGCAGTACGGGATGCAGACCTTCGACCAGTCCCTGTTCCAGCTTTACAAGAGCGGCCTCATCACGCTCGAAGAGGCCATCCGGCGCTCCACGAACCCGAACGAGTTCAAGCTGCGGATCCAGGGGATCCAGTCGACGTCGGACGTCTCCACGGAGCTGATGGAGAGCTCCCTGCAGGGGCCGGACCACCTGACCGAGGCCGACTCGCCGTTCGACTTCTCGAACCAGCCGGGATGAGGCGGGTGTGGGGGAACCCGGCCGACGGCGGGTGGCGCCGTCCCCCCGGGCCCCCTCCGCGGCCGGACGCTTCCCCGTGAGAGCGCGCGAATCGGGCCCTCCCGGCGTCCGGAACGCCGCGCTCGCCCTCCTGGCGCGCCGGAGCCACACGAGACGGGAGCTCTCGCAGAAGCTCTCCCGCCGGGGCTTCTCTCCCCCGGAGATCTCCGCCGTCGTCGAGGAGCTGGTCTCGCGGGGGTACGTGGACGACGCCGGGACCGCCGCGGCGGCCGCCGCGCGACAGGCGGGAAAGGGGCGGGGACGCGCCCGCATCGCGTCCGAGCTCACGCGGCGCGGGGTCTCGCCCGCCGACCGCGACCGGGCCCTCGCCGCTCTCGACCCGGCGGCCGAGCGGCAGGCCCTGAGGCGGGCTCTCGACCGGAAGGCGCGGACGCTGCCGGCCGGTTTGACGCCGGGCGCGCGGTCGAAGAAACTCTTCGATCACCTCGTGCGGCGCGGCTTTGCCCCCGCGGCCGTTCTCGAGGCGCTCCACCGGAAAGGCGAGACCTCCGATGACGACATCCCGGACGTGGACGTCTAGCGACGTCCGCAGCACGTTCCTCAGGTACTTCGAGTCGAAGGGGCACACCGTCGTCCCCTCGTCGTCCCTCGTCCCGGCCGAGGACCCCACGCTGCTCTTCACGAACGCCGGCATGAACCAGTTCAAGGACGTCTTCCTCGGCCGCGAGAAGCGCGGCTACGTCCGCGCCGCGTCGTCCCAGAAGTGCGTCCGGGCGGGCGGGAAGCACAACGACCTCGACAACGTCGGCTACACGGCCCGCCACCACACCTTCTTCGAGATGCTCGGGAACTTCTCCTTCGGGGACTACTTCAAGACGGACGCGATCGCGTTCGCCTGGGAGCTGGTCACGGGCCCGGCGTGGTACGGCCTCGACCCGGCGCGCCTCTGGGCCACCGTCTACCGCGACGACGACGAGGCCGCGGCGCTCTGGGAGCGGCACCTCCCGAAGGAGCGGATCCGGCGCTTCGGCGAGAAGGACAACTTCTGGGCGATGGGCGACACCGGGCCGTGCGGCCCGTGCTCCGAGCTCCACTACGACCAGGGGCCAGGCGTCGCGGGGGACGACACGCCGAACGGGCGCGGCGACCGGGTCATGGAGATCTGGAACCTCGTCTTCATGCAGTTCGAGCGGGACGCCGCCGGGCGGATGACGCCTCTTCCGAAGCCGTCCGTCGACACGGGAGCGGGGCTCGAGCGGATCACGGCGATTCTCGAGGGGAAGAACAACAACTACGACACCGACCTCTTCGAGCCGGTCATCCGCCGGATCGAGTCGCTCTCGGGGAGGGCGTATCGCGGGGGCATGGCCACGGAGGACGCGCCGTTCCGCGTGATCGCCGATCACGCGCGGGCCGCGTCGATGCTGATGGCCGACGGCGTCATCCCGTCGAACGAAGGGCGGGGATACGTCCTCCGGCGGATCATCCGGCGCGCCCTGAGGTACTCCCGCCGGCTGGGGATCGCCCCGAACGGCGACTTCCTCGCGCAGCTCGTCGATCCGGCGCTCCGCGGCTTCGAAGGGATCCACTTCTCCTCCGCGCCCGAGATCGCCGAGACGGGCCGGCTGATCCGGTCCACGCTCGAGAACGAGGAGTCGCTCTTCGCGAGGACGCTCTCGGTCGGCGCCGACAAGGTGGGGGAGGAGATCTCCGCCGCCCGGCGCGAGGCTGAGACGGCCGGCGAGGGGCACATCACCCTCGGCGGGCCCGCGGTCTTCCACCTCTACGACACGTTCGGCGTGCCGCTCGAGCTGATCGAGGAGATCGCGTCCGACGAAGGCGTGAAGGTGGACCGCCCCGGCTTCGAGGCCGAGATGGCGACGGCGCGCGAGCGGTCCAAGGCCGGCTCGAAGTTCGAGGCCGAGAGGCACGCCGTGCCGGACGCGCTCGTCGACCCGGCGTGGGAGACGGCGTTCCGCGGCTACCCGGAGGACGATTTCCTGTCCCTCGACGGGGCGCGGACCCTGGCGCTCTTCCGCTTCGGGGCCGGGCCGGGAGCGGCCGAACGGGTCGAGAGCCTCTCGTCCGGGGAGGAAGGGGTCGCGGTGCTCGACCGGACCGTCTTCTATCCCGAGGGGGGCGGCCAGGTGGCGGACGCGGGCGCTCTCTCGTGGTCCGGGGGACGGGCCGACGTGACGGACGTCCGCCGGAGCGCCAACGGCCGGGCCATCCTCCACTTCCTCCGGATCGGGAGCGGCGCCCTGCGCGCCGGGACGTCCGTCTCGCTCGAGGTCGACGAGTGGACGCGCCGGAAGACGCAGGCGAACCACACGGGGACCCACCTGCTTCACGCGGCGCTTCGGGCGGTCCTCGGCGAGTCGGTCCGCCAGATGGGCTCGCTCGTCGCGCCGGACCGCCTCCGCTTCGACTACGCGGCCGCCCGCCCGACGACGCCGGCCGAGCTGAAGGAGATCGAGCGGCTCGTCAACGAGGAGGTCCTCCGCGACCGGCCCGTCTCGAAGGAGGTCATGTCGATGGGGGCCGCGAAGGCCCGGGGCGCGATCATGTTCTTCGGGGAGAAGTACGGCGAGACCGTCCGGGTGGTCGACGTCCCCGGCTTCTCGACCGAGCTCTGCGGGGGGTGCCACGTCGGCCGGACGGGGGAGATCGGCGCCTTCAAGATCGTCTCCGACCGCGGCCTCGCGGCCGGCGTGCGGCGGCTCGAGGCGGTGACCTCCCTGAACGCCGTCGAGCGGATGCAGAAGGACGAGGAGATCCTCGTCCAGCTCTCGCACCTCGCCAACGTGCCGGCCCCGGAGCTGCCCGGGAAGCTGAAGGAGACGCTGGAATCCCTGAGAAAGAAGGAGAAGGAGATCGCCCAGCTCAAGGCGCAGCTCGCGGGGGGCGGGGCGTCCGGCGGCGACGACGGCCTCGTCGAGATCGCCGGGGTGAAGGTTCTCGCCCGGCGGGTGCCGTCGCTTCCGGCCAACGAGCTCCGGAACCTCGCCGACACGTTCCGGTCGAAGCTGAAGTCGGGCGTCGTCCTCCTCGGGACGGACGGAGAGGAGGGGAAGGTCCTTCTTCTCGCCGCCGTGACGCCGGATCTGGCGCCGCGCGTCCCGGCGGGAGACCTCGCGCAGGCGATGGCGCCGGCCGTCGGGGGGAAGGGCGGCGGGAAGCCCGACCTCGCGCAGGCCGGCGGCCGGGACCCGTCGAAGATCGAGGAGGCCCTCGGGCGCGGCGTCGCCCGGGTCCGTGAACGCCTGGCCGGCTGAGCAGGGCCTGGGCTTATACTTCGGACCAGGCTGCGTGTCGGGTGGAGTGTCGCACTCGCGGCTCTGGGCGTGGCCTCGGTCACGGCCGCGGCCGACGTCCAGCTCGCC
>DAOMFB010000200.1:0-6004 GCA_035429585.1 Thermoanaerobaculia bacterium | reverse complement strand
TGCCGTCGTCACGGCAGCGCCACCCTGCGCGTTCTGCGTCGGGCCGGCGAGGGCCCTCCGCGAACCGGCCGTTTTCCGGGGGGCCGCGACGCGGACCCGCCCGGCCGGCCTCCGGGTTCCCTCCGCCCGCCGCGCTCGGCGAAGCCGGAGAGGAGCATCCCCACGACCTTCAGGGCGTCGGTCAGGAGAGCCGGCTCTCCGGAAAAGAGCCACTCGGAGACGATCTCGTCGGCCGCGCCGAACAGGACGCGGACCGCGAGCCGGGGCGACAGCTGCGCCCGGAACTCGCCGCTCTCGATCCCGTCCTTCAGGACGCCGCCGAGAAGCCGGAAGTAGTCGACCAGCTTCGACCGGATGACGCGCTGAAGCATCCGCGCGCTCCGGCGCAGCTCGATCTGGAACAGCAGCGCCAGGTCGCGGTCCGCGGCGAGGTAGGTCAGGTGCAGGTCGACGAGGCGCGTCAGGCGGTCCGCGGCCGAGGCTTCCGACCGGACGATCTCCCGGCCGCGCGCGAGGAGGTCGTCCATCTTCTCGTCGAAGACGGTGGCGAAGAGGTCTTCCTTGTTGCGGAAGTAGAGATAGACGGTCCCCTCGGCGACCCGCGCGGCCGACGCGATCTCGGCGATCTTGGCGTCGTGATAGCCGCGGCGGCCGAAGGTGCGGACGGCGGCGTCGAGGATCCGCTGCCGCTTCCCGGGGTCGGCGCCGGACGGGGACGCGGCCCGGGGGGCCCTGCTCCGGCCCTTCCGGCCGGTCCCGGCCGGACCCGGCTCCCCGCCTTCCGCCATTGCCCCTCCCCGGCCCGCTGAATGAGCCGTCATTCAGCCTATGACGCGGCGCGCCACGCTGTCAAGGATGCGGGCGCACGGTCACGGGACGATCCGCTCCCGGACTTCTCCCGCCGTGGCCGGGTCGAACCCGATCACGTCGAGGTACTCCACCGTCCGCGAGAAGATCCCTCTCCCCTTCACCTGCACCCAGACCTTCGCGAGCCGGGCCTCCCGGCCGGAGATCGGCGCCCACGCCCCCGCGCAGTCCCCCTCCTTCCGGAGCGTGATCGGGAGGTTCCGCCGCGCCTTGAGGCGGATCACGACGGATCCGTCGGGCGCCGGAGGCTCGACGTGGTACCCGTAAACCCCCTTCTCGATGAAGTTCAGCCCCTCGCGCTCGCCGGTCGTCGCCTTCAGGATCCAGTTCACGTCCACGGGCTTGCGCGCCAGGAAGGCCCCCGTCGGCTCGAGGAGCGCCTCGTAGACGACGACGTTCGCGTTCAGGCTCCTCTCGATGGTGAAGAGGACCTCCTCGCAGGCCCGCGCCGGGCGCGGCCCGGCCGCGAGGCCGAGGAGCACCGCGACGAGGACCCGCCCCGGGCGCCGCTCAGCCCGCCTTTTCCTCGTACAGCTCGTCAATCAGCGCCCGGTACTTCTGGTCGATGATGCGCCGCTTGACCTTCAGGGTCGGCGTCAGCTCGCCCCCTTCGATGGTCAGGTCGCTCGTCAGGAGGCCGAAGCGGACGATCTGCTGCTCGTGCGACTTCCCGGCGTTCCACTCGTCCATCGCCTTCTGGTAGATGTCGCGGACCCGCGGCTCCTTGACGAGCGACTCGGGCGAGAGGCTGCCGAGGCCGTGCTGGCTGGCCCACTCCTTGAGCTTCTCGAAGTTCGGCACGATGAGGCAGACGAGGAACCGGCGCCGGTCCCCGATGATGATGGGGAGCGAGATGAACGCGTTCCCCTTCAGGAAGCCCTCGATCGGCGCCGGAGCGATGTTCTTGCCGTTCGCGTTGACGATCAGCTCCTTCTTCCGGTCGGTGATCGCGAGGAACCCGTCCTCGTCGATCCTGCCGATGTCGCCGGTGTGGAACCAGCCGTCGGCGTCGATCGCCTCCTTCGTCGCCTCGGGCTTGTTGAAGTAGCCCTTCATGACGTGCGGCCCGCGCGTCAGGATCTCGCCGTCGGCGGCGATCCGGCACTCGACGCCCGGGAGGATCCGGCCGACCGTCCCGAGCCGCCACGCCCCGGGGTAGTTCACCGCGATGACGGGGCTCGTCTCGGTGAGACCGTAGCCCTCGAACACCTCCACGCCGGCCGTCCAGAAGAACTCCGCGAGCTCCTTCGAGAGCGGCGCGCCGCCCGAGATCGAGTAGCGGAAGCGCGACCCGAGCGCCGCCCGGATCTTCCCGAAGACGAGGCGGTCGAAGACGAAGTGCTGGAGGGCCAGGATGACGTCGGGCGCCTTCTTCTGCGCGCGGAGGGCGTGGACCTGCCGGCCGACGTCGAGAGCCTTCCAGAAGAGCTTCTGCCGCGCCGCGGGCGCCTTCGAGACGTTGTCCATGATCCGCCCGTAGACCTTCTCGTAGACGCGGGGAACGGCCGCGAAGATGTGGGGATTCACCTCCCCGAGGTTGTCCTTGAGCTTCTCGATCGACTCGGCGTACGCGATGGTGACGCCGAAGTGGTAGTAGAGGTACTCGCACATCCGCTCGAGGACGTGGGAGAGCGGGAGGAACGAGAGCCCGACGGTCGTCGGCGGCAGCGGGAGCAGCCCGGCGCACGCCAGGACGTTCGACACGAAGTTGCTCTGCATGAGCATGGCGCCCTTCGGCTCGCCCGTCGTCCCGGAGGTGTAGATCAGCGTCGCGAGGTCGTCGGGCTTGCGGGCGTCGGCCCGCCGCTCGAACGCCGCGGGGTCCGCGGCGTAGGCCTTGCGGCCCTCGACGAGCACCTCGTCGAAGGGGCGGGTCCCCTTCAGGACGACCTCGTCGAAGATGACGACGTGGCGGAGGCCCGGGCAGGCCCCTTTCGCGTCGAGGACCTTGGTCGCCTGGTCCGCGTTGGAGCAGAACGCGACGACGGAACCCGAGTCCCTGAGGAGGTACTCGGTCTGCTCGGAGACCATCGTCGGGAAGATCGGGACGAGGACGGCGCCGTAGCACTGGCACGCGAAGTCCACGATCGCCCACTCGGGCCGGTTCTCGGAGAGGAGCGCCACGCGGTCCCCCGGCTTCACGCCGAGCCCCTCGAGCGCCGACGAGATCGCCCGGACGCGGTCGATGAATTCCTTCGTCGAGACGGGACGCCACGCTCCGTCCTTCTTCACGAGAAGGAGGTCCGGCTTCTGGAAGTTCTGAAGATTCCGGAAGATGTCGACGAGAGTTCGAGGTTCCATGATCGCCTCCGAGGAATCCGTCCGAAGTTTCTGCGATTATAGGCAGCCTCGATCGCCCTGATCGCGGAGGAGACCGTCCCGATGGCCCGAGGATCCGCCCGGCCGGGGAAACAGCCCGGGACGCCCGGGGTCGCGCTGGTGACGGGGGGCGCCCGGCGCCTCGGGCGCGAGCTCGCGTTCGGCTTCGCGAGAGCCGGTTACGCGGTCGCCGTGGGCTACCGTTCCGGCCGGGCCGACGCGGCCGAGACGGTCCGGAGCCTCCGGACGCTCGGGGTCGAGGCGGCGGCCTTCCACGCCGACCTGGCCCGGGACGCCGCGCCTCCCCGCCTCGTCGGGCGCGTCCTCGACGGTCTCGGGCGTCTCGACGTCCTGGTTCACGCGGCCTCGCCGTGGATCACGAAGCCGGTCGCCGGCGTGACGCTGGCCGAGTGGGAGGCGGTCTTTCGCGCCGGCCCCCGCGCGGCGTTCTTCCTCGCGCAGGCCGCCGCGGCGGAGCTGGAGCGGACCGGCGGCTCGATCCTCCTCGTCTCCGACGTGGCGGCGACCCGGGCCTGGCCGAACCACGTGCCGCATGCCGCGGCCAAGGCGGCGATCGACGCGCTCGTGAGGAACCTCGCCGTGGCGCTCGGGCCTGGCGTCCGGGTCAACGGCCTGGCCCCCGGCATCGTCCTGCCCCCCGACGACCTCGCGCCCGCCGCGGTCGACCGGCTCGTCTCCGCGACGCCGCTGAAGCGGCGGGTCGCCGTGCCCGACCTCGTCTCGATGGCCGTCGCCGTCGCCTCGAACCGCTCCATGACCGGCCAGGTCGTGGCGGTCGACGCCGGACGGTCGTGCGTCTGACGGGGCCCCCGCTTCGTAGAATCCGCACGGGGGGAACGGAGATGAGAACACCGACGAACCGCGGGAGCGGCCTCTGCCTTCCGGCCGTGGCCGCGCTCGGCCTCCTCGCGGCGGGATGCGGCGCGAAGGGCCCGGGGCCGTCCGGCGAAGCCGGCTTCCGGGTCGCCCTCCTGACGCCCGGGCCGATCTCGGACGCCGGCTGGAACGCCGGCGCCTACGACGGGCTCAAGGCGATCGAGAAGGAGCTGGGGGCGAGAGTCTCCCACGTGCAGGTGAAGTCCCCGTCGGAGTTCGAGGAGCAGTTCCGCGCTTACGCCGCCCAGGGCTACAGCCTCTGCTTCGGGCACGGCTTCGAGTTCCAGGACGCCGCCGCCCGCGTGGCGGCCGAGTTCCCGAAGACGGTCTTCGTCACGACGTCCGGCTCCCGGACCGCCCCCAACCTCGCGCCGATCGTCTTCGAGCTCGAGCAGGCCACGTACCTCTGCGGCCTCGTGGCCGGGCGGCTGTCGAAGACGGGCAAGGCCGGAATGGTCGGCGGCGTGGAGCTCCCCTCCATCAAGTCGACGTTCCTCGCCTTCGAGGCGGGCGCGAAGGCCGCGAACCCCGCGGCCGACGTCCGGACCGTCTTCACGGGCTCCTTCGAGGACGTCGCGGCGGCGAAGGCCGCCGCCCTCGCCCTCGCGGACCAGGGGTGCGACTTCCTCTTCCACAACGCGAACAACGCGGCGCTCGGCGTCTTCAACGCCGCCGAGGAGCGGCACATCGACGCCTTCGGCTCGAACCGCGACCAGAACGCCCTCTCCCGGGCGATCCTCGCCTCGGCGGTCATCGACATGCCGCGCGCGTTCGTGGAGACGGCGCGCCGCGTGAAGGAGGGGCGGTTCGACGGCGCCCCGCTCCGTTACGGTCTCGCCTCGGGCGTCGTGTCGTACGTCTGGAGCCCGGAACGAAAGGCGGGCGTCCCGGCCGCCGTCCTCGACGAGGTCCGCCGCGCCGAGGCCGAGATCCGCTCCGGGACGCGCACCGTGCCCCGAGGCAGCTTCTGACGCTTCTCGAGCTCGTCGCGGTCTCGAAGAGCTTCGGTCCGACCCGGGCGCTCGACCGCGCTTCCCTGACGGTCCTCGGGGGAGAGATCCACGCCCTGCTCGGCGAGAACGGGGCCGGCAAGACGACGCTCGTCTCGGTCGCCGCCGGCCTCCTTCGGGCGGACGAGGGACGGGTCCGGCTCCGGGGCCGCGACGTCGGCTTCCGGACGCCCCGCGACGCCCGCCGCGGCGGCATCGCGCTCGTTCCGCAGCACGACCTCCTCGTCGAGGCGGCGACCGTGGCCGAGAACCTGGCTCTCCTGGACGCGTCGGCCCCCTTCCTGGAGACGCCGGCGGCGCGGAGGCGCCGCGTCCGGCGCCTCGCGGACGACTTCTCCCTGGAGCTCGGCGACCCCGACACGCCCGCCGCCGCCCTCCCGGTCGGGACGCGCCAGCGGATCGGGATCGCGGGGGCCCTCGCGGCCGACCCGGAGATCCTGATCCTCGACGAGCCCACCGCGGTCCTCTCCCCCGACGAGACGGCTTCTCTCTTCGCGTCGCTCCGGCGGCGCGCCGCGTCGGGGAAGGCCGTCGTCCTGATCACCCACCGCCTCGCGGAGGTCTTCGAGGCGGCGGACCGCCTGACGCTCCTCGCCCGCGGGCGGACGGTGAAGGAGTGCCCGGTCGCCGAGGCGACGGCGGAGGAGATCGGCTCCCTTCTCCTCGGAAGCGCCGAAGGGTCGGAAGAAGAGAGGCGGAGCGAGGACCAACGTGCCCTGCCGGGCGGCCGGCGGGGCCTCCCGGCGCTCGACGTCCGGGAGCTGGTGCCTTCCGGCTCCCCGGCTCCCCCCGTTTCGTTCTCCCTCGAAGGAGGCGACCTCCTCGTCCTGCTCGCCATCGACGGGAACGGCGCCGACACGCTCGCCCGGTGCGCGGCCGGAATGCACCCCTTCTCGGGCCGCGTGGAAGTC
>DAOMFB010000199.1:0-6005 GCA_035429585.1 Thermoanaerobaculia bacterium | reverse complement strand
GACGAAGTCTCCCGTCTCTTCCTTCCCCTCGATCAGGTGGGCTGCAACGTCGATCGGGAAGCCCGTGATCTTCGCGAGGTGCGCCGTGCACTTCTCCGCGTACCCCTCCGGCGCGTTCAGCCCCGTGCCGATGGCCGTCGCCCCCATGTTGACCTCGCAGAGGACGGCCTGGATCCGCTCGAGGGCGAGGACTTCGTTCGCCAGCGTCTCGGCGAAGGCGTTGAACTCCTGCCCGAGCGTCATCGGGACGGCGTCCTGCAGCTGCGTCCGCCCCATCTTGAGGATCGAGGCGAACTCCTTTCCCTTCTTCCGGAACGCGGCGATCAGCTCCTTCATGGAGGCGACGAGCCGGACGTTCCCGAGGGCCATCCCGATGTGGAGCGCCGAGGGGTAGGCGTCGTTCGTCGACTGGGAGCAGTTCACGTGGTCGTGGGGGCTGCAGTGCGCGTACTCCCCCTTCTTGTGGCCCATCAGCTCGAGGGCGCGATTCGCGATCACCTCGTTCGCGTTCATGTTCGTCGAGGTGCCGGCGCCCCCCTGGAAGACGTCGAGGCGGAACTCGTCGTGGAGCTTCCCGTCGATCAGCTCCTGACAGGCCCCTTCGATCCCCTTCAGGATCGTCTTGTCGAACTGGCCGCAGTCGAAGTTGGCCCGCGCCGCGGCCATCTTGACCATCGCGAAGGCGCGGATCAGGTCGGGGTAGTGCCGGAGCGGAACCCCGGAGATGTGGAAGTTCTCGAGGGCCCGGGCCGTCTGGACGCCGTAGTAGGCCTCCGCCGGGACGTCGAGCTTTCCGAGGAGATCGTGTTCCTGCCGGACGGCGTGCTTCGTCATCATGGCCTCCTGTGACCGGGCCGGATCGGAGCGAAGGCGGTGCCACGCCCGAATCGAATCGTGAAACGACCAGAAGCCTCTCTATTCCAATGACTTGACGAGCGCGGAGGGGTGTGGATTCCGGCTGAAAAGTGCGCTCCCTGGTGGGAATTCGTCAGCGGTGGTGGAATGTCGCCAAGCGGCGAGAACCCCCGTTCGTGCCCGCCCCCGACGGCCCTCGGAGAAACCCGATACGATGACCGGGAGAATCCCCGCCGGGCGGGCCGGGCGCGAGAGGTGCTCGGCCTCTTGGGGTTCGGGATGAAGGAGAGGAAAGGATGAAAGTCGGTCGCATTCTGGTGGGTTCGATGACGCTCGCCCTCGTCTTCTCGGGCGCCCCGCTCGCCGCACAGGAGGCGAAAGCCGGGACCGGAAAGAGCGGACAGGACTGGGACAAGATGAAGAAGGAGGGGAAGCAGGCGCAGATCGACGCGACGGCCGGTGAAGCGCTCGACCACCTCCTGAAGTCGAATCCGAAGGCCAAGGAGCTGTACGAGAAGGCCCACGGCTGGGCCGCCTTCGACAACCTGAAGATCGGCATCGGCATCTCCGGAGGCGGGGGCAAAGGGGTGGCGGTCGAAAAGAAGGGCAACAAGCGGACGTACATGTCGATGGCCTCGGGCGGGGTCGGCCTGACGCTGGGCGGCGAGAAGTACCAGGTCGTCTTCCTCTTCGCGGACAGCCAGACGTTCGACAACTTCGTCAGGAACGGCTGGGAGGCCACTGCCGCCGCGAGCGCCGCGGCCGGCAAGGGGACCGGCTCGCAAACGGGCTTCGTCAACGGGATGGCGGTCTACCGGATCGACGCCAAGGGCCTCATGGCCTCGGCCGACATCTCCGGGACGAAGTACAAGGTCGACAAGGACCTGAACTGATCCCTCCGCCTCCCGGATGAGGAGCCGGCCCGGACCGCGCGCGCGGAGGGGCCGGCTCTCTTCGTGTCCGAGCGGTCGTCGGTGCGGTCAGGGCTCCGGGAGCCGGGCCGGGCCGGCCGCCCGGGCGGGCCGCGCGCGCCACCGGATGTACGGAATCGAGACGGCGGCCGAGGCGACGAGATACGCGAGGACGAGGGCGATCGTCCGGGGACCGGGGACGGCCGAGGCCGCGAGCATGGCGATCCCGATGTGCCGCGTGGCGCAGACGACGGCGAGCGCCGTCCGGTCGTCCGGGGCCGGGCCGCCGAGGGTGTGTCCGATCACGAGAGCGACCGCCGTCAGCCCCGCGAGCGCGGCGAGCGGAATCCAGCCGATCTCGACGAGCAGGCGCGCGTGCTTGGCAAGAAGGAGGAGCGCAGCCACGAGAAGGAGCGCGCTGGTTCCCTTCAGGATCACCTCCGAGAGCCGCCCGGCGACCCGCGAGAGGGGCCAGCGGGCCAGCATCCCGAGGACGAGCGGCGCGAAGAAAGCCTTCGCGATCACGAGGGCCACCACGCCGGGCTCCACCGCCGACTCCCGTCCGAAGAGAGGCCCGAGGACCACCAGCCAGGCGGGGACGGCCACGATGGCGAGGAGAGAGGATGTGACGACGAGGCTGAAGACGTAGCTCTCCCGGCCGAGCAGCACCAGCTTCCTCGGAAGGAGAGGGGCCCCGGCCGAGATGGCGAGGACGAGGATCGCCGCCTTGACCGGCAATGGCAGCACCAGCAGCTTGACGGCCAGGAGCGCCGCAACCGGCACCGCCACGTACATCGCGAGAAGAGAGCGCAGGAGCAGTGCGGGCCGGCGCCAGAGGTATCCGAAGTCGGCCGGTGTCGACCCGAGCCCGATCGCGAAGATCATCGCGACGATCGAGAGCTTGAGGACGAGCAGGAGCGCGGCCGTCATCGCGTCACCCGCGCGTCCGGTTCGGGCGTCACGGCGCCCTGCGAGCCGGCGGCGGCGGAGGCGTCTTCGACGCGGCGAATCGCTTCAGCGCCTGAGCGGTCGCGTCGCCGGGGCGTGCGGCGAGGATCCGGTCGGCGCACGCCTCGGCGTCGGCGAAGCGGCCGCGGCGGAGGGTGAAGTCGCCGAGGGCGAAGAGGAAGTCGGCGTTGCCCGGCTCGAGCTCCACGGCGTGGCGGAGAGCCTTCTCGGCGTCCGCGTCGCGCCCCACGCGCGCGAGGGCGAGGCCGGCGTTGTAGTGGACGCGGGCGTCGCGCGGCATCCCCGCCGCGGCGCGGGAGAGGAGCCGGGCCGCCTCGGCCACGTCGCCCGTCTCCGCCACGAGGAGACCGAGCGAGTAGGCGGCGCTCGGTTCGTCGGGATACGCGGCCACGACCTGACGGAGGAGCGTCTCGGCCTCGGCGATCTTTCCCTCGCCCGCGAGGAGGATCGCGAGATTCGACTTCGCCGGGAAGAAGAGGTCATCCACGGCGATGGCCCGGCGGTAGAAGGCCTCGGCCTTCGCCGGGACCTTCTCCTTCGCGTAGAGGTTCCCGAGGTTGTGCGCGGACGCGGCGAAGTCGAGCGAGTACTCCATGGCCCGGACGTAGGCGGCGGTCTCCCTCGCGAGCGCTTCGCCCTGGTAGGGCTTCAGGAGCGAGCCGGGCGTCCCCGCGAGGGCGGCCGCGGCTTCGAGGCGGACCGCGCGGAGCGGGTCGGCGAGGAGAGGGGCGATGCGCGCCACCCTCTCGGCCGGGTCGGGGATCTGGACGGCCTCGACGGCGGTCCGCCGGAGGAGCGGCTCCTCGTCGACGAGGGCGCGGCGGATCGCGGCGTCCGCCTCGGGCCCGGCGTAGGCGCCGAGGAGCGAGAGGGCCGTGGCGCGGACGATGGCCGGCGCGAGCGGGTCGCCGGCGAGGCGGATCAGGCCGTCCCGGGCCTCGGGGTCGCGGCGCCGTGCGGCCGCGAAGAGCGTCCCGTAGTGCGGCTTTCGCGCCTTGCCGTACCACCCGTCGTACGCCTTGAGGACCCAGTCGAGGCTCTTGTCCGCGTGGCAGCCGGAGTGGCTGCAGGCGTTCGGAACCCCGAGCGCCTTCGTCAGGTCGGGGCGCGGCACGCGGAGGCTGTGATCGAGCCGCGGGTCGACGACCATGTAGGTCCGCGTCGGCATGTGGCACGCGACGCAGAGGGCGCCGTCGCTCGGCTTCCCGTTCCAGACCTTCTTGTGGAAGTGGTGGCGGGCGTCGTCGTACGTCTCCGCCTGGTGGCACTGCAGACAGAGGGCGTTCCCCTCCTTCCGGGGCTTGAGGCTGTGGGCGTCGTGGCAGTCCGTGCAGCGGACGCCCATCCGGTACATCTTGCTCTGGAGGAAGGAGGCGTACTCGTAGTCCTCGTCGAGGATCTGCCCGTCCGCCCAGTAGAGACCCTCGGCGAGGAGCGCGGGCAGGTGGCTGTCGAGGAGGGCGGTCCCGTCGTGCCCCCAGTGTCCGAGCTCGCTCCGGCGCGCGTGGCACGGCGCGCAGAGCTCCACGAGCTGGCGGTTCGTGATCCCCGACGTCTTCTGGACGAGCCCAGCGTTCGGAAGCCTCGGCCGCCCCATCGGCGGGACCTCGGCCCACGCCACGTGCCGCGAGCCGGGCCCGTGGCACGCCTCGCAGCTGACGTCGATCTCCGACCAGGTCGTGTTGTACGAGTCCGTCGCCGCGTCGTACCCCTTGACGAGGTTCGTGGAGTGGCACTGGGCGCACATGCCGTTCCAGTTCTGCCCGTTGCGCGTCCAGTGGAGCCAGTCGTCGGGCGGGATCCGCCTGCCCTGATAGGTGAAGAACCACCGTTTCCGTTCCGTGTCCCACGCGACGGGGACGGCCTGCAGCCGCCCGCCGGGGAACCGGACGAGGTACTGCTGGAGCGGCTTCCAGCCGAACGTGTAGGCGACCTCGTACTCCGCGTACCTCCCTCCGGGCCCCTCGGTCTCGACGAAGTACTTTCCGCCGCGTCGGAAGAAGCGCGCGCGGATCCCATCGCCTTCGAACGTGACGTCGCGCGTCCCGTCCCCGAAGTCGCCGCGAACGGACGCCTCGCCGGCCTCCTCCATCGCGTGGTCGTGGTGCGACCCCGTCCACGCCTTCGCCGCCTTCTCGTGGCACTTCGCGCACCGCTCCCGCCCGACGAACCGCGCCTCCGACTCGAGGACCGTCTTCGCGGGAGGGCGGCGGAGCGCCTCCCGGGCGACGGAGAGAGGACAGGAAACGACGACGAGAGTCGACGCCACGAGCGCGAGGGTCCGCCAGCGGGAGAGAGGGTCCTTCTCCACGGTCAGCCCCGGACCACCTGCGACTCGTCGAACGCGGACCGGCTCTGCGGCGAGCCGACGTCGACCTTGACGATCCCGTTTTCCACGCGGACGGGGAAGGTGTCGAGAGCGCGGGGGGCGGGCGGGGCGAGGACGTCGCCCCGGAGGTCGAAGGCCGAGGCGTGGCAGGGGCAGACGAAGCGCCCGGTCGCCTCGTCCCACGGCACCGAGCAGCCGAGGTGCGTGCACTGGCGGCTCAGGGCGAGGAGGCCGCCGTCGGGGAGCCGGACGAGGTAGAAGCGGCCGGCGGGAAACGCCGTGACCGAGCCGGTGGCGAAGGAGTCGAGCGGCCCGGCGACGAAGAGGCTTCCGGCCTCCGCCCCCTTCTCGCGCCGCGGTCTGAGGAACGACGCGACGATCCAGACGGCCTCCCCGAGCGCGGCGACGCCGATGCCGAGCCACGTGCTCCGGAGGAAGGAGCGTCGGTCCTTCAGGTCCGCCAGGGCCACGTCAGCCTCATGCCCGGTCCCCGGAACCAGATCCCCGCCACGGTGAGGAGGGCGAAGCCCGTGACGAGAAGGACGAAGACGGCCTGCGTCGCCTCGAGGCGGCCGGCCGCGAAGCGCTTCCGGACGAACCGGTAGAAGAACGCGGACCCGCCCCCGACGGCGACTGCCGGCAGGAGCCCGCGTACGAGGAGGCCGACGGCTCCGCCCGCGGCGGCGCCGGACCCGAGGGAGAGCTGGATCAGCTCGTCCGCGGCGACGAAGAGCGGCACCGAGACGAGCGAGACGGCGGCCGCCAGCTTCGCGGCCTGCTTTCCGGTCTCCGACAGGAACCAGGCCCCGCGCGGCCCGGCTTCGGCGGGAAGGTAGGGGAGCAGGGAGAGAGCGAGGGCTCCGGCGAGCGGGAAGACGACGACGGCGAAGACGGGGTGGAGGTGGACGAGGAGCTCCTGGAAGCCGAGGAAGTACCAGGGG
>DAOMFB010000198.1:0-6017 GCA_035429585.1 Thermoanaerobaculia bacterium | reverse complement strand
CCAGCACACGGGCCCCGGCACGCTGCTGAACGTCGGCCACGGCGCCACGCTCCTCAACAACGACTGGCTCTGCTGGTGGTACTAAACCCGGGAGTGAACCGGGTCTGACCTGATCCTGGGGGGCGGGCGGTCGCGAGGCCGCCCGCCTTTTTCTTGGGGGGGTGCGAAGGCGAAAGATCCTCGCCGCCGGGGTCACTCCATGGAGATGGCCACGTCAGCCGTGCAGGGGTCGTGTAGCCGTTCCGGACGCCCCGCTTGCAACGGGGGAGGGGAGCGGTTACCCTACGCCGTTCTTTTTCGGACCCCGGCCGCGGCTCGGGGGCCATCCATCGAGGGAATCAGGGGGAATCACATGCTCACGTCGTCTCGTCCTGCCGGGGCCTCCCCGTCCGCGCGGAGGCTCCTCACGGGGCTCCTTCCCGCGCTCGTCGGGGTCCTTCTCACCGCCGGGCCGGCCCGGCCGGCCGCGGCCCAGTGCTCGCTCGTCACCGGTCCGACGGTCTTCACCTGCCCGGACCTCGGGAACGACGGCTGCTGGGGGAACCTGCGGCTCCGCCCCAACACGATCTCGCGGACTTACACGAAGGGGGAGGGCGGCCCGGACCGGATCTCGGTCCCGCTGAACCACGGGCACGCCATCTACAGCCTGGCGAACCCCGGCGCTCCGGCGTACGTCGCCGTCGGCGACATCCGGAACCCTCCACCGGGCGGCGTCGGCCCGATCACGGGCGACGGCCAGAACTTCGTCGTGGGAGCCGCGGGCGTCTCGAGCGACGGCCAGCGGGGCCTCATCTCGATGCAGATCACCGGCTACGGGTCGACCATCGTCGGAAAGCCCTCTCCCGACGCCTTCAACGCGTCCGGGAACACCGGCGGCCCTCAGTCGACCAACCTCCTCGTCCAGAAGAAGGGGAGCCGGTACATCGGCTACGGCCTCATCGGGAAGGTCCTCTGGGCGGCGGACGTCACGACGACGCCGGCCTCCTACCAGGAGACCCCGCCGATGCCGTGGGAGAGCCAGAGCGACTGGGCCAATCAGGGGCTTCTCGCCAATCCCGCCTGGCTGCAGCTGGCCGAGGGGAACGGCTACCAGTACCTCTACTGGCAGAACGGGAAGAACGTCGTCCTCGTGGACGCCTCGAACCCGGGCGCCTCCGGAGGTGTCGTGAACGGCCCGCCAGCGATCACGGCGGGCTACGCCACGTGGTCGATCCCGTTCGCGACGTGGGGGCGGCCGACGAGCGACAACTTCCAGTACGTGTCGGTGTCGGTCGACCCGAGGTCGGCCGGCGGGGACGTCTACGTCCTGGGCTCCTTCCTGACGTCCGGGGTCCCGAGCTTCTCGCTCCTGAAGTGGAACCGGAGCGATCCCGGGAACCCGACGCTCGTCGGGACGTTCAACCCGGACGCGGCCTTCAACCAGAGCGGCGGGACGCGCCCCGGCCGCGCGGCCTTCAATAGCTACAGCAACGACGTCGACATCTTCATGTGGGCGACCTCCCCGGCGGCGACGGCGAACGGTCCCAAGGGGACCCTCCGCCTCTACGCCACGTCGGCGCGCGTCTTCGGCGCCGCCATATCCCAGACCGTCGACCTCGACATGAACCTGGCGCCGACGCCGCAGTCGATCAGCGACTGGGCGCTCCTGCGGAAGAGCGACAAGGACGTCTACGCCTACGTCACCGACAGCGCCTCGGTCTACGCGCTCCACCTGACCTGCCAGGCCGGCCCGGCGCCCGCGTCCGGCCATCTCGCCGTCACGAACACCTCCGCCAGCCAGACCCTCGCGAGCGGCGACACCGTCTTCATCGGCGACACGCTCAGGATCACGCCGTCCATCTCGCCGCCGAACTCCGTCGAGGCCATCGAGAACTGGAACCTCGACGTCAACTACCACGCCGGGTCGGAGCACGGATCGATCGGCTTCTTCCAGCTCCAGAGCCCCGACTACTGCTTGACGGGCTGCGCGGCCACCGGCGTGCCGTACCCGGGCGCCGTCGACCCCCCCCAGTTCACGATGGTCGGGCCGTGCGACCCGAAGAGCCCGTGGAGCGGTACGCCCTCCAGCGGGGTCGGCTGCTGGGCTTCCGTCGTCGCGAACGGCGACTTCCCGGCGTCCCCGGCCGCCGGGGCGACGCGCGTCCAGACCTTCGGCTTCGAGGCAAAGAACGTGGATCCGGGCACGACGAGCCCGGTCCCGCTCGCGACGTTCGGCGTGACGTGGAAGGTCCCCACGACGAAGGTGCAGAACCTGGCGGCGCTCCTCGACGTGAACAACAAGGCGACCTTCACGAGCGGGTCCGACGGGCACCCGATCTCCTCGGGGTTCAAGTGGTACTTCGGGACCAATCCTTCGGCGCCCCCGACGGATCCGACGATTGCACAGGATCTCTCGTGCACAAGCGCGAACTGCCAGCACCAGTTCAGCGCGGGTAAGGGGACATACAACGCCTGGCTCACGGCCACGTATCCCGGCGGATTCTCCACGCCCGACTGCGTCTCCTGCACGGCCGGCGCTTTCGTGGTCACGGTGACGGACTTCGTGGCGAGCTTCACGGCCCCCTCGGTGGGCTATATCGGCGGAAGCCCGCTGAATGTGACGAACCAGTCGCAGAAGGATCCGAGCATCACGGCGACCTACTCGTACCTGCTCTGCGACGCCAGCCTCACGGCCTGCCAGAACGGAACCGGGTCGTACACGGGGCTGACGGGCAACGGCCCGTGGAACATCACGGTTCCCTCGCCCGCGGGGACCTGGTGGCTCCGGATCCGGGCGACCTACTCGCCGGGGCCGTATTCCGACTGGCTGCCGAACGTCGTGAGCGACCCGACGGCCTGGCCGATCACCGTCTCGAACGCCCCGCCGGCGGTCACCCTCTCGGTCAGCCCGAATCCGGCGGACGTCAATTCGTCCGTCTCCTTTTCGGCCACCGCCTCGAACTTCCCGGGGACGCTGACGTCGGCGTCCTACGCCTGGAACTTCGGCGACGGCGGGACGGCGACGGGGCCTTCGGCCTCGCACACGTACACCGCCTCGGGTACGTTCACGAGCCGGTGCACGGTGACGGACAGCCTGAGCAACGTCGCCTCCGCGATCCGCGTCGTCACCGTCAACGGGGCGCCCCCCCCGCCGACCCCGCTCTCGGTCTCGGTGAGCGCCAGCCCCTCCTCGACCACGCCGAACACGGCGGTGACCTTCACGGCGACCGCCTCGGGAGGCTCCGGGTCGTACACGATCTACACGTGGAACTTCGGGGACGGCTCGCCGCTCGTTCCCGGTCCGTACAACAGCACCTCGCACCCCTACGCCGCCGCCGGCACGTACTACCCGTCCTGTACCGTGAGAGATTCGGACGGCAATTCGGCCTCGAGCTCGGCGATCGTCACGGTCACCACCGGGTCGGGCCCCGGCTGCCCCGTCACGGGCATCAACGTCTACTCGGGCGGATTCCTCGTGGGCAGCTCCCCGAGCACGATCTCGGTCAACGTGGGGACCGCCGTCCAGTTCTTCCCGCAGCCGGGCAGCGGGGGGTCGAGCTTCTCGTGGAACTTCGGGGACGGAACGAGCGACACGGTGCGGAACCCCGTCAAGACCTACCCGACCCCGGGGACCTACACGGCCCAGGTCACGGTGGACGGCACCTGCACGGTCAGCGTGACGATGAACATCACGGGCGTCTCCGTCACGCCCGACTTCCGCATCGCCTATCCCTCCGGAGCGGACGCCGCTCCCGGAACCGACGGGAGCTTCCTCGTGGCGGGCGGGCAGCCGGTGACCTTCCGCGCCGTGAACGCGGCCAACCCGACCCAGAACATCTCCGTCACGAACCCATACTGGAACTTCGGCGACGGGACGACCTCCGGCGTGAACCCGACGCCGAAGACCTATCCCTTCATCCCGCCCTGGGGGAGCACCTACACGGCCCAGCTCACGGTCCCCGGGCAGCCGACGGTCTCCCACACCGTCTACGTCGTCAGCGGCATCCCGACGGCGGCGTACGCCTTCGCCTACAGCATCAACGGGCAGCCGGGCGCGGCGGTCGACCCGAACAAGGTCACGCCGGGCGCCGGGATCTACTTCACCTCGACCGGCCCCCCGGGCGCCGAGTACTACTGGGACTTCGGCGACGGCACGCCGTGCACGCCGTCGACCCCGACGAGCGACCTTTGCCGCCTGCCGACGACCGCTCACGCCTTCGCCAAGACGGGGACCTACACGGTCGTCCTGAGGGTGAAGCTGGGAGGCAACACCTTCCAGACGTCGAGCCCGACGACCTTCGTCGTCTCCGAGACGCCGCGCTGGATCGTCCCGGGGCTCGTCTACCGGACCGGGCCCACCGCGGGGTCGTACTACGTCACCGACGTCGTGATCCAGAACCCGAGCACGACGAACTGGGCCACCTACTCGATCGCCCTCCTCGACGGGCAGGAGCCCGTGTGGCGGAAGCTCTCCGACTTCCAGCCGAACGAGAGCCGCCCGATGAAGAACATCCTCTCGTCCGTCTTCGGGAAGCCCCTGGACGGGCCGACCTACGCGCTGATGGTCCGGGGCGACGCCGTCCCGCCGAACGCGGAGCCGGTCATCCGCGGCTTCACCTACAACGACGGCGGCACCCCGTCGAAGGGGACGTACGGCGACGCGATCCCGGCCGTGCCGGCCTCGCTGGCCGTGGCGCAGGATTCGGCGGGCGCCGACCGGGAGTTCCCGGGCCTCCGCGACATGCCCGTCTCGAAGGCCGCGCCGCCGGACGTGGCGGCCGCCTACTCCGGCATCGGCTTCGCGAACATCACGAACGTCCCGGCAACGGTCTACGTCAACCTCTACTCGCGCCTGCTCGCCGGGCCCGTGGCGCACGGCGGGACGGTTCCGCTGACCGTCGGGGCGTACCAGACCGTGGAGGTGCCCCGCATCCTCAAGCAGGCCCTCTCGGTGACGGGCACCCCGTGGGAGAACTACGACGTCTCCAACTACTGGATGGTCTTCGACGTCTCGGGCGCCGGGGCGAAGCTCATCCCGTACGCCACGATCACCGACGTCGCCTCGACCGACGTGACCTACCTGACGTCCGTGCCGAACGTCGCGGGGAACATCCGCATCCCGAACTTCGTCCGGAACAACATCGGCGGCGACCGGATCCGGACGCGGCTCAACGTCTTCAACACCTCGGCGGTGACCCGGAAGGTCCGGTTCACGCTCTCGTTCCGGTACTGCCCCGGGGGCGGCGCCTGCTGGCCCCGGGCCGACATGACCCTGACGCCCGACGTCCAGTCGGGGTACTCGATCTACTCCGACGACATCATCCAGTGGTGGTACGCGAACCTGGGCACGCCGATCAGCGACAGCGACAGCTTCGTCGACACGTACCTCGACGTGCAGCCGGCGGACGCGAACACGGACCCGCTGATCACCCGCACGGAGACGTACAACGCCACGACGGGCGGCAGCTTCGGGACGCACGTGCCCGGCCTGACGGTGACGAACCACGGCGCGGGCGCGGGGAGCGGGCGGACCCGGCTCCAGATCCCGTACCTCCTCCCGTCGGGCAACGGATGGGGCTACGTGACGAAGGTGACGCTCGTGTCGCTCGACAACTCGGTCGCGCCGCAGGTGCGCCTCCGCCTCCGCGAGCCCTTCCCCGGCTCCGGGATGACACCGGCCCCGGAAAAGGTCGTCACCGTGGACGGGCGGATCCTCGAGCAGCCGCTCGAGGCCTACTTCCCGGAGGTCACGAACACCCCGATGTTCCCGGGCTGGTACTCGCTCGAGATCGACGCCCTGTCCGGAACGCTGGCGGCCTACGCCGTGATCGGAGACAACGCCTCGGGGGACGGCAAGCTCATCGTGGCGCAGCCGCTCCCGTAGTCAGAGCTTTCCCCAGGCCCGAATTCGATCGGGCTTGACCCTCGATTCGGCCCGGGCCCCCGCCCGGGCCGTTTTTTTGGTTTCGATGCCGGCGATGGCCGCCGACGGGCTCCCCTTTCCCCGGGTGGGCAAGGGCCACCGGCTCTTCCCGGCC
>DAOMFB010000197.1:0-6033 GCA_035429585.1 Thermoanaerobaculia bacterium | reverse complement strand
GCCGGGCCCGCCGCGCCGGCCCGCGCCGCGGCCGCCCTCGTGACGCTCGTCGCCCTCCTCCTCGGCGCCGTGACGCTCCTCCAGGCCGTGACGGTCGTTCCGGCGGGACACGTCGGCGTCGTCGACGTCTTCGGCACCGTCTCGCCGACGACCCTCAAGGCGGGGATCAACCTTGTCAACCCGCTCGCCCGGGTCGTCCGGTTCTCCGTCAAGACGCAGGAGCTCAAGGAGCTGATGGACGTTCCCTCGAAGGAGGGGCTCACGGTGCAGCTCGAGCTCTCGGCGCTCTTCCACCTGAACCCGGAGAAGGCGGCGGAGGTCTACAAGACCGTCGGCCCGGACTACATGCACATCGTCCTCGTCCCGCAGTTCCGGTCGGTGGCGCGGGGGGTCACGGCCTCGTACGACGCCCGCGCCCTCTACACCTCGGAGCGCGAGCAGCTGGCCCAGACGATCCTGAAGGAGCTGCAGGCGATCGTGGAGCCGCGGGGGATCGCGGTCGAGTCGACCCCGCTCCGGAAGGTCGGGCTCCCGGCGGGCCTCACGGCGTCGATCGAGCAGAAGCTCCAGGCCGAGCAGGAGAGCCAGCGGATGCAGTTCGTCCTCCAGAAGGAGCGGCAGGAGGCCGAGCGGAAGCGGATCGAGGCGCAGGGCATCGCCGACTTCCAGGCGATCGTGACGAAGGGGATCAGCGACCAGCTCCTCCGCTGGAAGGGGATCGAGGCGACCGAGAAGATCGCCCAGTCCCCGAACACGAAGGTCGTCATCGTCGGGGCCGGGAAGGACGGCCTCCCGCTCCTCCTCGACACGAAATAGCCCGGCGCCGCCGCCGGCCGCCTAGAGCGAGAGCTCCTCCCCGTCGCGGAGAATCCGGAGCCGCGGCTCGCGGAGGGCGGCGACCTCGGCGACGACGGTGTCGAGGGTCGGCGGCTTCATGTGGTAGAGGAAGACCGGGACCGCGGGCGGCATCTTCGCGAGCTCGAGCCGGAGCGTCGCCGGGGTCAGGTGCCGCGAGATCTCGGCGATCTCGCGCATCCCGTCGGGGAAGGAGCACTCCGCGAAGACGGCGCGCAGGTCCGGTGCGCCCCGCGCGGCCTCCCAGATCGCCTCCGTGGGCCCCGTGTCGCCGGAGAAGACGACGGTGCCCGTCCCGTCCGAGATCAGGTAGCCGCAGGCCGGCACGACGTGCGTGACGGGAACGGCCGTGACCGTGAGGCCGTTCACGCGCTCCGGCCGGTTCCAGGCGAGGGCCCGGAAGGAGACGGTGGGCACGTGCCGGTCCGGCAGGCGCGAGAAGTCGGGCCAGACGTCGTCGTTGAAGAGGTGGCGCCTCAGGGATCCGACGACCTCGGCGGGCGCGGCGACCTCCACGGGATCGCGCGTCCGGCCGAAGAGGTTCTCGACGAGGAAGGGGAGGGCCGCGACGTGGTCGAGGTGGGAGTGGGTGAGGAGGACGGCGCGGACGCGGGCCTGCTCGTCGAGGGAGAGCGCCTCCGTGACGGCGCCGGCGTCGAGGCACACGTCGCCGTTCAGGAGGAACGACGTCTGGCGGTGGCGCGGCGTGGAGCCGCCGTGGGCGCCGAGGACGCGGATGCGCACGGGGCGCGATTATGCCGCGACCGGCCGCCGCGGGGGCGCCGGGGCCGTGAGGGGCGTCACGGGGCCGGCGTCAGAAGGTCGGGAACCCGATGGAGAAGATCGTCTGCACCGACCCGATGGTCCGCTTGAAGGTCCACTGCTGGACGAAGTCGATGTTGAACGGGATCCCGAAGAAGAAGAAGGTGAAGCCGCCGCCGAAGTCGGCCAGCGCGTCCTGCAGCTCGTTCCGCTCCGAGCTCCAGAGCTGGAACGACTGGCCCTTGAACCAGGCCCCGCCGACGTCGAGGTAGACCCGCCCGCGGATGCCGCCGAACTGCATGAACGGCAGGACGAGGGCGTCGATCAGCGGGATCCGGAGTTCGACGTTGGCGACCCAGGCGTTGTTCCCCGCGATCGTCCCGTAGGAGTAGGCGCGCAGGCGGTCGTAGCCGCTCGCGGAGTAGTAGTTGGGGAGGTTCCCGCTGGAGAAGACCCCGAGGCCGCGGACGGCGACGAGGACGCGGCGGGTGATCGGGAGGTACCAGCGGACCTGCGCGTAGTTCGTGAACGCGAGGGTGCCGCCGTCCTTCAGGTCGGGGATGTACTGCGTCTGCAGGTCGAGGCCGAGGCCGGCCCACGGGCCGAACTCCTTGAACTGGACCGTGTCGCGCGAGAAGCCGAGGCCGACCATCGGGCCGTTGTCCGTCCGCTGGGTGTAGTAGGGGAAGTTCACGACGCAGTTGTTCCCGTTCTCGTCGCAGAAGGTGCCGTAGGTGAGGTAGGGGGCCTTCCGGGAGAGGAAGCCGACCTGCCCCTCGACGCGCGTGTACCGGTCGAACGGCCAGGTGGCCAGGACGGTCACCCCCGTGTCGCGGGTCACCTGCTGGCTGTTCGTGTCGCCCGAGTACGGGTCGTACGTCACGAAGTACGACCGGTAGTCGTAGAGGAGCACGCCCCACTGGAGGCGCTTCCGGAGGTTGTAGTACCCGAGCTGGAAGTTGGAGTAGGTGTAGATGGAGTTGAAGACGAAGCTGACGCGCTCGTCGCCGAGGTAGTCCGAGAAGTCGACCCGCACGTCGGAGTAGAAGGTGCCGTCGGAGTTGATGCCGAGGTACCCGCCGACGTCCGACACGAAGAGCTTGAACCGCTTCGGCCGGGTCACCTTCTCCGGGTCGACGGAGACCTCGAGGGCCGGCGTGAACTCCGGGCCGCCCGAGGGCCGGAGCGCCGCGGCCGCGGGCGCCTTCTCGTCGAGCCGCCGGAAGGGCTTCTTCGCGTCGGCCAGGTAGAGCTGCGAGCGCTGGGCCTGGTAGCCGGCGTAGACGATCTTCTCCTGCCCGTCCGGCCCGACGAACGCCGACGGGGAGAGGGCCGAGCCGATGACGTCGGTGTACTGCAGGAGCTCGCCGGTCGTGAGGTCCTGCCCGTAGATGTTGTAGATCCCGCCGCCCCGCGAGGAGGTGAAGTAGAGGCGCCGGCCGTCCCGCGAGAGGGACGGGTCTTCGTCGTGTCCGTCGCCCCAGGTCACCTGCTCCACCTTCGACGGGTCGTCCACCGGGAACCGGACGATCTTCGCGAACCCGCCGATCCACTTCACGTGGTAGATGAACTTCCCGTCCGGGGAGAAGACCGGCGCCTCGTCCCAGAGGCCGTCGTCCGAGAGGTTGCGGACGGCCCGCGTCGCGAGGTCGAGGGCGAAGATGTCGCGCCGGCCGTTCAGCGTTCCGGCGAAGGCGACGGTCTTCCCGTCGGGCGAGAAGGCCGGCGAGAGCGGCTGGTCGGCCACGACCGGGATCCGCGCGAGGAGGCCCCCCTTCCGGACGGAGAAGAGAAGGAGCTCCCGGCCCCGCTCGTAGCGGCCGAAGACCGCGATCTGGTCCCCGTCGGGCGCGTAGGAGAGGTCGGTGCCGGACTCCGGGCCCGTCGTGAGGTACTGCCCGACGATGTACTCGTACTTCGTCGTCCGGCCCGAGGAGAGGTTCTTGTAGAGCCTCCGGTCGCGGACGGAGAGGAGGGCGATGTCGACCTGGCCCTTGTAGGTCGTCAGGGTGGCGACGAAGTCTCCCGACGGCGAGGCCGCCGTCCCGACCTCGTAGGACGGGTGGTCCTCCTTCACGCGGAAGCGCTGTCCGTACTCCGACGCCTCCCCCTTCTGGGCGAGAAGGGGGAGGTACTTCCGGCGGAGGTACCGGCGGAACTTCAGGTTGAAGTCGTCGGGGGTCACGTCGAAGGCCCGGCGGAGAGCCTGCGCCACGTCGCGGCCGAGGAAGGAGCGGTACTCGTAGACGAAGTCGCGCGGGGCGTCCTTCCCCCACTCGGCCTCCAGGAAGTCCCAGAAGGCGTGGCCGAAGCGGTAGGCGGGGTAGCCCTCGATCTGGACGCGGGTGATCGGCGGGATCAGGTCGGAGTTGACGGCGTCCCGGACGAAGATCTTGTCCTTCTCGTCCTCGTCGTTGCCGAAGTAGGAGGCCATCCCCTCGATGAGCCACGTCGGGACGTTCGTCGTCAGGACGCGGCCCAGCCGGCCGCCGTAGAGGATCTCGTACTGGAAGACGTGGGTCAGCTCGTGCTGGATGAGCGCCTGCAGCTTCTCGTCGGGCAGGTCGATCGGGAGGACCATCCGGTTCTTGGCCGGCTCCGCGAACGCGCCGACCCCTTCCGGGATGAAGTTCAGGATGACGTTGTTCTGCTCGAAGTCGGCGTGCGTCGCGTAGAAGATGAGCGGGATCCGCTTCGGGACCTGGTAGTTCAGCCGGCGGGAGAGGTCGTCGTAGGCCGACTCGGCCATCGAGACGACCTTCTGGAGCGAGGCCTTCTCGCGCGCGTAGAAGTAGACGTCGAAGTGGGTGGAGCTGTAGATCGACCAGTCGAAGGTGTCGTAGACGATCTTGTTCTGCCCCTCGGGCCGGGCCGGCGCGGCGACGAGGAGAGAGAGGACGGCCCCCAGGGCGAGGTCGAGGGGGGCCCGGGGGGTGCGCCCCCGGCGACTCACGGCGCGGTGGGGGGCGTCGCACCCCCCGGAGGGCTTCCTAGTCGAAGACATACCGGTTGGCCTCACGCTCACGGACCACGAAGAGCCCGAGGAGCTGCCCCTCGAGCGAATAGAGGTTCTCGAAGAGCCCCACCATCTCGTCGACGGCGCGCTTCGGCTTCTCCTTCTGGTCGCGGAAGTTCTCGAGGAAGAGGCGGGCGCCCGTCCGGCCGTCGAGCGCCAGGACGCTGACGTCGAACGTGAAGCCGGTGGACTCGACGAGGACCTGGCGCGTGTAGATCTTGCCGTCGACGGGGCTCCGGTACTCCTCGGACCGGTAGCCCGACTTGTTCTCGACGCGGAAGTCGACGACCCCGGACAGGAGGATGTCGGCTCCCGTCCGCGCCCCGAGGCCCCGCCAGAAGGTCGCGTTCTCCGAGAGCTCCTTGAGCGCGCCCGCCGGGAGGGTCACGTCGGACGGCATCGCGACGAGGGTCATCTTGGTCCGCTTCTGGAGGAGCTTTCCCAGGTAGCGGCGGAACTCGCCGTCCAGGTCGACGCTCGTCAGGCGGACGGCCTCGCGCTTGTCGGACGTGCGCGAGGCGATCAGGAAGGGGGCGATGGAGATCCGCTCGCGCCCCGTCACGGCGAGCTTCGGCCGGAGCGGGAGCCGCAGCTTCGTCTCGAAGACGCCGGCCAGGAGCGGCGCGGCGCCGACGGCGAGCGCGAGCGCGAGGGCGGCGGCGGGGCGTCGCCTCATGGGTTCGGCGTCGGCTGGGGGGGCGGCGGCGCCTCCCCGCCCGACCCCGCCCGCTGGGCGGCCGTGTAGTACTCGGCGAAGCGGGCGTAGTTCCGCCGGATGTGGGTCTCCTCCGGGGCGAGCTCGAGCGCCCGGCGGTAGGCGGCGAGCGCCTTGGCCGTCTCGCCGACGGCCTCGTACGCCACGGCGATGTTGTTCTGCAGCTCGGCGTCGTCGGGCTTCTGGGCGAGGGCCTTCCGGAAGCGGAAGAGCGCCTCCTGCCAGAACCCCTCCTTCGCCATCCGGGCGCCGTACGCCTTCTCGGCCGGCGCGCCCGTGTCGACCGGGTTCGACGCGCACCCGAACGAGGCGCCGATCGCCGCGGCGAGCGCGGCCGGCAGGAGGCGGGAGAGAGCGGGCCTTCTCGCCACGTTGAGGTGGAGGATTATAGTCACGGCGCTCCGGCCCGAGATCGAGCAAGGGGGGTGCCGCGGCGTGGCGATGAGAACCGTTCTCTCCGGAGGACGCGAGCGGGAGGAGGCCCTCCTCGCGGCCGGCGCGCGGGTTCTCGAGAGGACGCATCCCGAGTACCCGGCCCTCCTTAGGGAGATCCCGCGCCCCCCGGCGCGCCTTCGACGCGATCGTCGCCCTCTACGAGCGGACGCTCAGGGTCGTGCTGCGGCACCAGACCCTCACCCTGCTCGTCGCGGTCGCGACGCTCGGCCTCACCGCGGCGCTCACCGTC
>DAOMFB010000196.1:0-6054 GCA_035429585.1 Thermoanaerobaculia bacterium | reverse complement strand
CGCGCCGGCCTCGCCCGCCCGGCGCGCCAGGACCCCGAACTCCCTCCGGAAGACGATCGCGTAGACCCCGTTCGCGACCACGATCCCGAGGGCCGCCTTCCAGCCGAAGTGCGACGCCATGTAGGCGAGGTCCCATTTCCACGGAGCGGCGACCATCAGGACCGGCGGCGCGGCGAAATGCGTCAGGGTCCCGCCGACGGAGACGTTGACGAAGAGGAGCCCGAGGGTCCCGTACCGGAAGCGGACCCCGGGGTCGAGGTCGAAGACCCGCTGTCCCAGGATCAGGGCGCAGAGGATCATGGCCGCCGGCTCGGTGATGAAGGAGCCCAGGAGGGGCCCGACCGTCAGCGTCGCCAGCCACCAGGCCAGCGGCGTCCGGCCGCCCAGCCGCGCCAGGCCGCCGAGGAGCGCCTCGGTGAGGGCGAGCACCGGCCGCGTGGCCGACACGGCCATGATCACGACGACGAAGGCCGCTTCGGTGAAGTTCACTCTCCGGGAGACGTAGGCGTCCACCGCGCGCGGCCCGTACGCCGCCGCCATCGCCCCGAAGAGGACCAGCGCCCAGATCCCGAACACGGCCTCGATCTCGCCGAAGAAGTGGAGCACCTCGACGCGGAAGCTGTGCGCGCCCGGGCCCTCCGCCGCCTCGATCCGCTCCCGGAGACGGTGGGACGCCTTGAGGAGCCGCGGCGCGAAGAAGGTGTGCAGGATCGCGAGACCGAAGATCACCGTCGCCACGAGGTTCATCGGCTCGACCCGGACGCGGTGGGCCAGGACCTGGGCGAGCGACATCCCCTCCTCGCCGAGGTACGCCTCGAGCGGGAGAGGGAAGACGAGCGGACCGGGCGGGTTCATCGCGGAGGCGATTGTAGGGTCACGGCGCCTCGTCTCTCCGGAGGAGCGCCGCGGCGAGCGCGGCGGCCGGGACCGCCACGGCGACGAGGAGGAAGAGCCCGCCGACGGACTCGAGCGGGAGGCCGGAGCTCTTCGCGATCCGGACGAAGTCGTTGTCGCCCGCGAAGGAGACCGTCAGGTAGTCGGTCCGCGCTTCGCGGCTGGTCCGGAGCCCCCAGGCGAGGGCGACGTTCCGGAACCAGAGGAGGAAGCCGAGCAGGGCCCACCCGGGGCGCTCCCACTCGCGCTCGAGCTCCCCCGCCGCCGCGCGGAAGAGGAAGAAGGCCGCGCAGCCGACCTCGGCCCCGTGGCCCGCCAGCGTGATGAGGGAGACGTGAAGCGGCGACCGGGCGAGGAACGGGTAGATCGCGCAGAAGGCGCCGAACGGAATCGCGAACGCCTTGACCGACCGGAAACGCCACAGCGCGATGAGGAGGAGGGCCCAGACGCCCAGGACGGAGAGGAGGGTCTGCTCGAACGTCACCGTCAGGACGACGGCCGGGACCGCGAAGCTTCCGAAGAGGATCGAGGCGGCCGTGTGCCCCAGCTCGTGGACGAGGAGGGAGATGCCGCCGGCGACGAGCGAGACCGGAAAGACCCGGCCGAGGAGGAGCGCGACGAGAGCCGCGGCGCCGAGGGCGAGGAAGCGCCGCCGCGCCGTCCGGGCCCCGGCCGGCGCGCGCGAAGCCAGGGGGTCCCGGAACCGCGGCGGGTCGACTACTCCCACTCGATCGTGCCCGGGGGCTTCGACGTCACGTCGTAGACGACGCGGTTGACTCCCCGGACCTCGCCGACGATCCGGCGGGCGCACCGGTCGAGGAGGTCGTGCGGGAGGCGCGCCCAGTCGGCCGTCATGAAGTCCTCCGTCGTCACCGCCCGGAGGGCGACGACGCTCTCGTACGTCCGGCCGTCCCCCATGACGCCGACGCTCTTGACCGGGAGGAGGACCGCGAAGGCCTGCGAGGTGGTCCCGTACCAGCCCGAGGCGCGCAGCTCCTCGAGGAAGATCGCGTCGGCCTCCTGGAGGACGCGGACCCGGTCCGGCGTGATCTCGCCGGGGATCCGGACGGCGAGGCCGGGACCCGGGAACGGGTGGCGGTAGAGCATCTCCTTCGGGATGCCGAGCTCCTCGCCGAGACGCCTCACCTCGTCCTTGAACAGCTCCCGGAGCGGCTCCACGAGAGCGAAGCCGAGCTTCTCCGGGAGGCCGCCCACGTTGTGGTGCGTCTTGATGACGGCGGACGGCCCCTTGATGGAGACCGATTCGATGACGTCCGGGTAGAGGGTCCCCTGCGCGAGCCACTTCACGCCCCGGAGCGACGAATCGGCGTGCGACCGGACGTGGTCGGTGAAGACGTCGATGAAGAGGCCGCCGATGATCTTCCGCTTCCGCTCCGGGTCGGTGACGCCGGCCAGGGCGGCGAAGAACCGCTCTGACGCGTCCACGCCCTCCACCGGGAGGCCGAGGTGCCGGAACGCCTCCAGGACCTGCCGTCCCTCGTTCTTCCGGAGGAGCCCGGTGTCCACGAAGACCCCCCGGAAACGGTCGCGGATCGCCTCGCGAAGGAGGACGGCGGCCACCGTCGAGTCGACCCCCCCGGAGAGGGCCCCGAGGACGGCCCCCTCCCGGAGCGCCTCGCGGAGGTGCGCCACCGTGGCGTCCCGGAACCCCGCCATCGTCCACGTCGGCTTCGCGCCGCAGACGTCGTAGAGGAAGTTCTCCAGCATCTGCGCGCCGTGCTCCGAGTGGTGCACCTCCGGATGGCCCTGGATACCGAAGAGGCCGCGGGCCGGGTCCTCGAAGGCCGCGACGGGCGCGTTCTCCGTCGTCGCCACCACCGTGAAGCCGGGCGGGGGCGTCTCCACGTGGTCACCGTGGCTCATCCAGACGGTCTCGCGCGGGCCGAGGCCGTGGAAGAGCCTTCCGCCGGAGACGTCCACGACGGCGCGGCCGTACTCCCGCCCCGGCGCCCGGCCCACCTTCCCGCCGAACTTCCGGGCGATCCACATCATCCCGTAGCAGAGGCCGAGAACGGGCGTCCCGAGGTCGAAGAGCTTCTCGTCGCCGGCCGGGGCCCCCTCGTCGTAGACGCTCGAGGGGCCCCCGGAGAGGATGATGCCGCGGGGGGCGAGCGCCGCGATCTCGGACGCCGGCGTGTCGAACGGGAGGACGACGGACCGGACGCGGGCCTCGCGGATCCTCCGCGCGATGACCTGGGTGTACTGCGAGCCGAAGTCGAGGACGACGACCGTGTCGGCGGCGGCGGAAGTCACGCGCCGAGTATAGGCGGCCCGCTCAGGCGGCGCGGCGGACGCGCGGCCCCGGAGAGCGGCCGAAGAGCGCCCGGGGCACGGCGACGAGGAGCGAGGCCACGAGGCCGGCGGCGACGGCGCCGAACGCGGCCGCGACGACGAAGAGCGGAGCGACGTTCACGCCTCCCGGGAGCTCGCCGCCGTGCGCCACCCGGTGGAGGGAGATGCCGGCCCAGGCGGCCACGGCCCCGGAGACCCCGAGAAACGCCCAGCGGCTCTCCGCCGGCGCGCCCCGGTCGGCCCGCCCCGGCCCCTTCCGGCGCTTCCAGAGCGGCAGCGCGGCGCCGAGCCCGAGCTCCGACAGGACGAGAAGAAGTCCCAGGACGGCGTAGGGGACGGCGAAGAAGGCGAGGGACGTCAGGACGAAGCGGAGGACGGGGTGGCGCACGACGCCCGGGCCGAGGGCCTCCGCCATGAAGGGATAGGCGGCGAAGGCGTCCGGCGCCCGCGGGTGCGAGACGAGGAACGACACGAGCGTGACGAGGAAGGCCGCCGGCGCCACGAGCAGGAACGCCCGCGAGGTCCGGAACATCAGGAGGCCGGGACGGCGGCGTGCGCGCCCCGCCAGAGAGCCGTCACCTTCTTCACGTAGGCCTGCGTCTCGCGGTACGGAGGGATGCCGCCGAACGACTCGACCGCCTGCTCCCCCGCGTTGTAGGCGGCCAGGATCAGCTCCACGGACGTCTCGCCGAACCGCCGGGCCAGCTCGGCGAGATAGGCCGTTCCGCCGCTGATGTTCTCCCCGGGGTCGAAGTCGCGCCGGACCCCCATCCGCCGGGCGGTGGCGGGCATCAGCTGCATCAGGCCCCGCGCACCCTTCCGGGAGACCGCCGACGGGACGAAGTTCGACTCGGCCTTGATGACGGCCGCGATGAGGGCCGGGTCGATCCGGTGCGCGCGCGCCGCCTCGAGGATCTCCTTCGAGTACGGGGCGAGGAGCGGCGAGCCGTCGTCGAAGGAGCGGACGGATCGGCGCGGCCCGGCGTCGGGCGCGGCGGCGTCCGGCACCGCGACGGGGCGGGGCCGTTCGTACTCCTCGTCCACGATCCGGTCCACGAGCTCGATCGGAATGGTCATCCGCCCGCCGCCGTCGAGGGCGAGGACGATCCGGTCGGCGCCCTGAAGCTCGAAGGCGGTGACCCGGAGAAGCCGCCCGTCCCCGAAGACGACGAGCGCGCCGTCGGCCGGGCCGACGGCGAGAAGGAGCAGTCCGGCCAGAATTCCCGCTCTCAGGAACTTCATCCCTCAAGCATCTTACGGAAGCCGCGGCCTCCGCGTCGCCTCCCCGTCCCGCCGGCCTCGAAGCCAGCCCGTCCCGGATCAGCCGGACGGCGGCCGCCCTCTCGGCCCCCTCGAGGGGGAGGCGGGGCGGCCGGACCCGCTCGGAGCCGCGGCCGGCCAGGTCCTGCGCCAGCTTGATGAGCTGGACGAACTTGGGGACGGTGTCGAGCCGGAGGAGCGGAAGGAACCAGTCGTAGAGAGCCGCGGCGTCCGCCGTCTTCCCGGACCGGGCGAGATCGAAGAGGCGGACGGACTCCTCCGGCAGGGCGTTCACGAGACCCGCGATCCAGCCCACCGCCCCCGCCGCGATTCCCTCCACGATCAGGTCGTCCACGCCGACGAAGAGCGCCAGCCGCCCCCCGACGAGGGCCTTCAGCCCGGTGAGCCGCCGGACGTCGGCGCTCGACTCCTTCACGGCGGCGAGATTCGGGTGCCGGTCCGCGAGGAGGGCGATGCGCCCCGGCAGGACGTCGGTGCCGTAGGCGATCGGGTTGTTGTAGAGCATGCACGGAAGGTCCGTCGCGGAGATCACCGCGCCGAAGTGCGCCTCGGTCTCCCGCTCGTCGCCCCGGTAGACGTACGGGGGAAGGACCATCAGCCCGGCGCAGCCCGACGCCTCGGCCGCGCGCGCGAGGTCGCAGGCCTCCCGGGTCGAGAGGGCCGCGATGCCGGCCACCAGCGGCGCCGTCGCTCCCAGCGCCCCGCGGAGCGTCCGGAGGACCGCCACCTTCTCGTCGAAGGAGAGGGTCGCCGCCTCGCCGAGCGAGCCGAGCGCCACGATGCCGGTGCATCCGGCGGCCACGAGGAGGCCCGCGTGGCGGCCGAGGAACTCGTGGTCGATCGAGAGGTCCTCGCGGAAGGGAGTCGTGATCGCCGGGACGACGCCGTGCCAGTTCATGTCGGCTCCTCCTCGGAGGCGAGGGCCTCCATCGGGACGGGAACGAGCGGGGGACGGACGGAATCGGGCGCGAGGCCGAGGAGCCGGGAGAGGGCGCTCCCGCAGACGCGCCCCTGGCAGGCCCCCATCCCGGCCCGCGTGGCGAGCTTCGCCTCGCGCATCGAGCGGAAGCCGCCGAGGCGCGCGAAGGGGACGTCCTCGCAGCGGCAGACGATCGTCTCCGGCATCGCCAGCGCGAGGACCTCCGGCCGGAGAGCGAAGGCGTCCGCGAGGGCGGCGCCGAACCGGCGGCCCCGCTCTCGGGTCCGCAAGAGGCGGCGCGCCTCCGCGCCGGCTTCGTCGAAGGCGCCCGCGGCGGCGAGCCCCGCGATCTCCCCTTCCGCCACCGCGGTCTCGGCACCGGCGATGCCGCAGACCTCGCCGGCGGCGTAGACGCCCGGCCAGGAGGTCTCCTGGCGTTCCCCGGCGACGACGGACTCCCCGCGCGTCCCGCAGCCGAGAAGGCGCGCGACCTCCAGGTTCGGAACGAGGCCGTAGCCGGTGCAGAGGAGGTCGCAAGCGACCTCGAGCTTCCGCCGTCCGTTCGTCACGTGCGCCCGCTCGACGCGCCCGTCGCCGCCGGCGGCCTTGACCCAGAAGCCGGTCCGATAGGGCGCCCCGGCCGTCGC
>DAOMFB010000195.1:0-6066 GCA_035429585.1 Thermoanaerobaculia bacterium | reverse complement strand
GCGCTCCAGCGTGGAGAAGAGGGCCTCCGGGTCGACGGGCTTCGAGACGTGGTCGTTCATTCCGGCCGCGAGGCACCGCTCCCGCTACTCCGTCGTCGCGTGGGCCGTCATCGCGATGACGGGGAGCCTCCCGAACCGCCCGTCGGAGCGGATCTTCGCGGTCGCCTGGTAGCCGTCCATCTCGGGCATCTGCAGATCCATCAGGACGGCGTCGTAGGGCGGGACGGGGCCCCCCGCCGAGAGCTTCTCCACGGCCTCGCGGCCGTTGCCGGCCACGTCGACCCGGGCACCGACCCCTTCGAGGAGCTCGACGGCGATCTGCTGGTTGATCTCGTTGTCCTCCGCGAGGAGGATCCGCGTGCCTTTCAGGCGGTCCGGCGACGCCCCCCCCGCCGCGGTCGCTTCGAGGCCCGCCGGGGCGCGCGGCGCGAAGATGGAGACGAGGGTATCGACGAGCGTCGACTTCGTGACCGGCTTCAGGAGGAAGCCGGCCAGGTCGAGCCGCTCCGCCTCCTCGCGCACCTCCTCGCGGCCGAAGGCGGTGACCATGACGATCTGCGGGTGCTTCGAGAGCCGCGGGTCCTGCTTGATCCGCCGGGCCGCCTCGAGCCCGTCCATGCCGGGCATCCGCCAGTCCATGAAGACGACGTCGTAAGGGTCCGTCGCGTCGCGCCCCTGCACCGCAGCGATCGCCTCGGCTCCGGAGGCGGCCAGGTCCACCCGCTCGGCGACGTCCTGGAGGGCGTCCGACAGGATCTCCCGCGCCGCCGGGTTGTCGTCCACGACGAGGACGCCGAGGCGCCGGAGCTGCTCGGGGAAGAACCTCTCCTTCGACGCGGCGGAGCCGAGCCCGAGCCAGACGGTGAGGAAGAAGGTGCTCCCGACGCCCGGTTCGCTCTCGAGCCAGATCTGCCCCCCCATCAGCTCGACGAGGCGCTTGCAGATCGTCAGGCCGAGGCCCGTCCCGCCGTGCTTTCGCGTCGTGGACATGTCGGCCTGCGTGAAGGGCTGGAAGAGCCGCGCCGACTGCTCGGGGGTCATCCCGGCGCCCGTGTCCCGGATGGAGAACCGGAGCTTCACCCGCTCGCCGGCGGTCTCGAGCAGCTCCGCCTTCACCCGGATCTCGCCGCGCTCCGTGAACTTGATCGCGTTGTTGACGAGGTTGACGAGGATCTGCCCCAGGCGGAGCGGGTCGCCCAGGAGGTTCTGCGGGATGGAGCCCGGCACGTCCGCGAGGAACTCCAGCCCCTTGTCGTGGGCCTTCTGGCCGGTCACCGTCGTGACGTTCGAGATGACGTCGTCGAGGCGGAAGGTCGTCGTTTCGAGCTCGAGCTTCCCCGCCTCGATCTTCGAGAAGTCGAGGATGTCGTTGATGATGCCGAGGAGCGACGTTCCCGCGTTGTGGATCTTGCCGACGTAGTCGCGCTGCTTGGGGTTGAGCGGCGTCTTCAGCGCGAGGTGCGACAGCCCGATGATGGCGTTCATCGGCGTCCGGATCTCGTGGCTCATGTTGGCGAGGAACATCGACTTCGCGGCGGTCGCCTCCTCCGCCCGCGCCTTGGCCTCGCGAAGGGCGTCCTCCTGCTCCTTGCGGAGCGTAATGTCCGTGAAGCTGACGACGGCCCCGATGACGGCCCCGTCCTTCCGTATCGGCGTGGCGCCGTACTCGGCGGGGAGCCCGGTCCCGTCCTTCCGCCAGAGAAGCTCGTCGTCGATCCGGCTGGCGTCGCCGCGCGTGTACGCGGCGTACATCGGGCACTCCTCCCGCGGGTACTCCGCGCCCCCCGCCCGGTGATGGTGGATCAGGGCGTGGGAACCCCTGCCGAGCATCTCCTCGGCCGAGAAGCCGAGCATCCGGCAGGCGGCCGGATTGACGAAGTCGATTCGCCCCTCGGTGTCGACGCCGAAGATCCCCTCGCTGCTCGACTCCAGGATGAGGCGCGTCCGTTCCTCGCTGACCCGGACCTGCTCCAGGAGCTCGCGGGTCCGGAGGTTCCTCTCGAGGATCTCGAGGTTCAGCGCGGCGATCGTCCGCACCTCCTCGAGGAGCGCCTTCTGCCGGTCCGTGAACGGCCGGAACGAGGCGATCTCGAGCACGGCCGGCACGCGGTCGGCCGTCGCGAGCGGAACCGCCGCGAGGAGGCGGGGCGCGGCGTCCCCGAGCCCCGACGCGATCTTCGCGTATCCCTCGGGGAGGTCCGTCAGGAAGACCGGTGCCCGGTCGACGGCGCACTGCCCTCCGACCCCCTCCCCCGGCCCGAATGACGCGGCGAGCCCCGCGTCGTCGCGCAGCGCGTAAGTCGCGCTCCGGCGCCACCGCGTCCCGTCGGGGTCGAGGACGAAGAAGGCCCCGCATCCCCCGTCGAGGAGCGGGACGAGGCTGACGAGAAGGCGGGTCCCGAACTCCGCCGGGGAGGCCGCATCCTGGAGCTTCAGCGCGAGGGACGCCACGTGCTCCTTGACCCACCTCTGCTCCTCCATCGCCAGGGCGCCCTTCTTCAGCACGTCGATGGAGCGGGCCAGTTCGCCGGTCTCGTCGGCCGCCTCGATGAAGGGGACCTCGTTCTCGTAGTCGCCGGCGGCGATGGCCTCGACGGTCGTCTTGAGCGTCCGGACCGGACGGGCGATCCGGAGGTAGGTGGCATAGCCGATTGCCGCGGAGAGCAGGAGGCCGACGCAGATCGCGAGGCCCATGTTCCTGCGCGCCGCACCGACGGCCTCCAGAGACGCCCCGCTCGCGTTCTGGGCGTCCTTGTCGTGGTCGACGACCCACGCGCGTTCCGTCGCGAGGAGGCGCTGGGCCAGCTGCGTCACCGGGCCGTTCACCTGGGCCAGCGCCTCGTCGCGCCGCCCGTCGTCGGCGAGCGCGAAGACCTGCATCGAGGCGGACACGAACCGCCGGCTCTCCTCCCTGAAATCGTCGAGGAAGCGCCGGTCCTGGTCGTCGTTCACGAGGGTGTCCGCGTAGTGCGCCAGGCGGCGGTTCAGCTCCTCGATCGAGGCGTCGAAGCTCTCGCGCGCCTTCCCCCGCTCCTCGGGAGTGACGGCGAGAAGGTACTTCCGGACGTTGACGCGCATCTCACCGAAGGCCCGGGTGATGTTCCCCAGCTCGGAAACGCCCTCCACCTGCTTCTCGGCGAGGTAGTTGCTCCGCGACTCGACGACGTCGAGCTGCCGCGTCACGAGGACGCCGAGCCCGAGAAGGACGAGAAGGGGCACGGCCGCGAGGAGGGCGAGGCGTTTGGCGATCGTCATGTCGGTTCCCGTCGGCCGCGCGGCGGCGCTGCGTTCCGGTGGAGTGGCGAGAATTATAGGGGCCGGCGCCGGTCAGCCGAGGAAGAGGCGGTAGGCCGGGTTCGCGCTCTCGTCCCAGTGCCGGTAGCCGAGGTCCCGGAGGAAGGCGCGGAACCTCGCGTCGTCGCGGCGCGGCACCTGGATTCCCGCGAGGACGCGCCCGTAGTCGGCGCCGTGGTTCCGGTAGTGGAAGAGGCTGATGTTCCAGTCGCCCCGGAGTTTGTTCAGAAACCTCAGCAGGGCCCCCGGGCGCTCCGGGAACTCGAACCGGTAGAGCCGTTCGTCGCGCGCCTGCGGCGCCCGGCCCCCGACGAGATGCCGGACGTGGAGCTTGGCCATCTCGTTCCCGGTGAAGTCGAGGGCCGGCAGGCCGTGCTTCCGGAGGCGGCCGAGGACCTCTTCCGTCTCGCGCTCGTCGTGGACCTCGAGCCCCACGAAGACGTGGGCGTTCTCGGGGTCGGCGTAGCGGTAGTTGAACTCGGTGACGTTCCGCGGGCCGATGACGGCGCAGAACTCGCGGAAGCTCCCCGGGCGCTCCGGGATCGTCACGGCGAGGATCGCCTCGCGCCGCTCGCCCAGCTCGGCCCGCTCCGCGACGTGGCGCAGACGGTCGAAGTTCATGTTGGCGCCGCTCGCCACGGCCACGAGCGTCCGGTCCGGGCGGGCCCCCCGCGCCGCCCAGGCCTTCAGGCCGGCGACTGAGAGCGCTCCGGCCGGCTCGAGGATGGAGCGGGTCTCCTCGAAGACGTCCTTGATCGCGGCGCAGATGGCGTCCGTGTCGACGAGAACCACCTCGTCCACGAGCTTCCGGCAGAGGCGGAAGGTCTCCATCCCCACCCGCCGCACCGCGACGCCGTCCGCGAAGAGACCGACGGCGGGGAGCGTCACGCGCCGGCCCGCGGCGAGCGACCGGTGCATCGCGTCCGCGTCGGCCGGCTCCACGCCGATGACCCGGATCCGGGGCTGCAGCCGCTTCACGTACGCGGCGATGCCGGCAATCAGCCCGCCCCCCCCCACCGGAACGAAAATCGCGTCGATCCCGGCCGGCCGCTGCCGGAGGATCTCCAGGCCGACCGTCCCCTGCCCCGCGATGACGTCCGGATCGTCGTACGGGTGGACGAAGGTCCGCCGTCCCCTCCCCGCGAGGCGGCGCGCCTCGCCGTAGGCGTCGTCGTAAGAGTCGCCGTGGAGGACGACCTCGGCGCCCCGCGCGGCGACCGCCTCGACTTTGATCCGCGGCGTCGTGACCGGCATGACGATCGTGGCGCGGCAGCCGAGGCGCCGGGCGGCCAGCGCGACCCCCTGCGCGTGGTTCCCCGCGGAGGCCGCCACGACCCCGCGGCGGAGCGTCGCCGGCGAGAGGCGGACCATCCGGTTGTAGGCGCCGCGCAGCTTGAACGAGAAGACCGGCTGGAGGTCCTCCCGCTTCAGGAGGACCGTGTGGCCGATCCGGCGGGAGAGGTTCGGCGCCGGGTCCAGCGGCGACTCCACCGCCACGTCGTAGACGCGGGCCGAGAGGATCCGCTCGAGGTAGCCGTTCTTCAGGGACACGGGGGCCGGGCGGCTCAGCGGCGGCGGCCGAAGGAGGCGACGCGTCGCGGCGCCGCCCCGGAAACGTAGTGGCACCAGTCGGCCGAGCGGGGGTGCCGTCCGGTCACGGCGGCGTGGTAGGCGGCCTGGAGGGCGCGCGTCACCGGCCCGGCCACGCCGGCCCCGATCGTCCGGAAGTCGACCTCGCGGAGCGCGATGCACTCGGCGGCCGTCCCGCAGACGAAGATCTCGTCGGCGATGTAGAGCTGGTCGCGGGAGACGGGACCCTCGGCGACTGGGATGCCGACGTCGCCGGCGAGAGTCACGATGGAGTCCCGGGTGATCCCCTCGAGGACCGGCGCCGCCGGGGGGGTGACGATCCGCCCGTTCCGGACGAGGAAGAGGTTCGCCCCGGTGCACTCGGCGACGTACCCCTGCGGGTCGAGCAGGATCGCCTCGTCGAATCCGAGACGGACCGACTCCGTCTTCGCCAGGAAGCTGTTGACGTAGTTCCCGCTGATCTTCGCCTTCGTCGCGGTGACGTTCGGGTGGTGGCGCGTGTAGGAGGAGACGTTGGCCCGCACGCCCTTCTCGAGCGCCTCGGCCCCGAGGTAGTTCTTCCACGGCCAGACGGCGATGCCGAGGCCCGGCCGGCCGCCGTCGACGTTCAGGTTCCATCCGCCGCCGTCGAGCCACAGGTGCGGCCGGATGTAGCACTCCTCGTAGCCGTTCCGCTCGACCGTCTCGTCCACGGCCTCGGTCAGCTCCTCCACGCTCCAGGGCAGCTCCCGGAAGCCGAGGCAGCGCGCGGAGTCGAGGAGCCGCTCGAGGTGCTCCGCGAGCCGGAAGACCGACGGCCCGTCCGGGGTGGCGTAGCAGCGGATCCCCTCGAAGACCCCGATGCCGTAATGGAAGCCGGGGGTCAGGAAGGGGACCGTCGCCTTCGCGGCGTCCACGAACTCCCCGTTCATCCAGACTGTCTTCGTCTCGATCGTCGCGCTGGCCATAGGGCTTCCTCTCAGCGCTCCCCGTCGAGCGCGTGCACGATGGTTTCCGTCATCCCGGTCGTCGACAGCGCCGGGCCGCCGGGCGGCACGAGGTCCGCGGTGCGCGCCCCGGAGGCGAGCGCGGCTTCGATCGCGCGCTCGACGGCCGCGGCCTCCTCAGGCAGCGAGAGCCCGTGTCGCAGGAGCATCGCCGCCGACGCGACGGCGCCGACGGGGTTCGCGACGTTCCTCCCCG
>DAOMFB010000194.1:0-6093 GCA_035429585.1 Thermoanaerobaculia bacterium | reverse complement strand
GCCCGGAGGCGGGACCGGCTCGCCTCGTCCGCCGCGAGACGCGGGCCCGCCACCGCCGCCCGCTCGGCGCGGCGGCGGACGAGCGCCACCTGCAGCTCGAGGAACTCCTCCAGGAACAGCCGGGCGAGGTGAGGCGACGTCCGGTCGACCCACGGCCCCGGTTCGGCCGACCCGCCGGCGCTCCCCGGAAAGTGGGCCTCCCTGAGGGCGGCCGCGAGCGGCGGGAGCGAACGCCGCCGGACGAGCTCCGCCGGGAACCGGTCCGGAAGGCGGTCCCCCAGCTCGTCGAGGAGGCGCGCCGCCAGGCGGCGGCGCGTCCGGGGGGGCAGGCCGGGGAGCTTCCGGTAGATGGGGACGACGCGCCCGACGGAGAGCGGGTCTCCGGCGCCGTCGTCGGGCTCGTACTGCGGGTTCTCCATGACGAGCCCCCGCCGGCCGCGGGTCGGCGCTTCCGGAGTCCCGAAGACCCAGACGCGCCGTCCTTCCGTCAGGACCCGGGAGAGATAGGGCTGGTTGAAGAAGACGAGGCGGATCGATCCGCTGCCGTCGTCGAGGAGCGCCTCGAAGATCGTGAATCCGGGCCGCCGCGTCCGGATCAGGCGGGCCGAGAGGACCGTCCCCGCGACGGTCGCCGGGGGACCTCCGGCCGCGAGCGCCGAGATGGCGGCCACGTTCGTCCGGTCCTCGTACCGGAAGGGAAGGTGGAGGAGGAGGTCGAGCGCCGTGACGACGCCCGCGTCGCGGAGGTCGCGCGCCGTTCGCGGCGAGACCCCGGGAAGACGCGAAACCGGGTCGAAGGGCGAGAGCTCGATGGGCGCCCTAGCTCCGTTTGGCCTTGAACGTCAGGTCGACGAGCCCGAACCGGAGCCGGTCGCCGTCCTTGATCGTCACGGGCTGGCCGGTCTGGATCCGAACGCCGTTGACGAACGTCCCGTTCATCGTCCCGATCTCCTCCACGACGAAGAAAGTCGTTCCGGAGCGCGTGATCTTCGAGTGCCGGCGCGACACGGAGCGCTGCGTGTCGAGCGTCGCCAGGTCCACGTCGGGCCGGATCCCCGTCACCGGGTCGATCCGCCCGATCGTCGTCTCCTCCTCGCTCGACAGGAAGAACTCCTCGCCGGCCTCTCCCACGAGCCGGTGCGTCCGGTGCCGGGCCGAGGACGACGGGGCCGACACGTCCGTCGCCTCGTCGACGGACGGGGCCATGCCCGTCGTCTCCTCGAGGAGCTTCGTCGTCTCGCGCAGGCGCCGGGAGAGCTTGCGCAGCATCCGGACGGCGATCTCGGTGTTGTGCCGGAGCATCTCGTCGAAGGTCGACTGGTTGATCCGGATGAACTCGCAGTCGGTCTTCGCCCGGGCCGTCGCCGTCCGGGGAACCGCCTCCAGGATCGACATCTCGCCGAAGAAGTCCCCCTTCTCGAGGGTGGCGAGGACCTTCTCGTCCCCGCGCCGGGTCTTCTTCACCAGCTCGACGCTTCCGGACTGGATGACGTACATCTCCGTGCCGACGTCCCCCTCCAGGAAGATCTCCTTGCCCGCCGCCGCGCGGCCGACGAAATCCTCGAACCCGGGGACGCTTCCCGACTTCAGGACGACTTTCACGCGACGATCTCCTCCGGCAGGCCGAGCACCCGCCTCCGGCCGTCCCAGTTCACGCGGCCCCCGAGCGGCAGCGCCACGTTCGGCCGTCCGTGTCCGGCGGGGACCCCGGCCACGACCGGGACGCCGAGCGGCGCCAGGCGCTCGGTCAGGAGCGCCCGGAGGCGCGGCGGATCCTCCACGCCCCCGAAGGTCACGGCCGACAGCGAGCCGATCAAGATGCCCGAGAGTTTAGCCAAACGCCCGGCGTTCCGGAGCGTGACGAGCATCCGGTCGATCCGGTACGCCTCCTCCCCCACGTCCTCGACCAGGAGCACGGAGCCGTCGTACGGGAATTCGTCGCCCGTGCCGGCCGCGGCCGCGAGGAGGGAGAGGCAGCCGCCGACGAGGGGACCCTCGAAATCGCCGGGCACGAGGACGTCGGCGTCGGGCAGCGCCAGCGACGAGGGGCCCCGTCCCTCGAGCATCGACGGGAAGAAGGCGGCCGAGAGCGGATCCAGCCCGCGGGCGAGGTCGGCCGCGACCATGGGGCCGTGGAACGACGGAAGGCCGCAGCGGGCCAGCAGGCGGGCGGCGAGAGCCGTCAGGTCCGAGAACCCGCAGTGGATCTTGGGATTCGCCGCGAGCTCCGCCGGATCGAGACGGGGCAGGAGGGGCGTGACGCCGTAGCCGCCGCGGGCGAAGAGGATGGCCGCGACGCCGGGATCGAGCAGGAGCTCCCGGTAGCCGGCGAGCCGCTCGGCGTCGCTCCCCGCCAGGGAGAGCGTTCCGCTCCGGAGCCCCACGTTCGGGGCGAGCCGGACGCGGTAGCCCATCGCCTCGAGCGCGGACGCGCCGCGGGCCAGGTCGTCCGGGTCGACGGGACCCGAGAGCGCGGCGACGCCGACGACGTCCCCCGGCCGGAGGCGGCGAAGGCGCATCAGCCGATCCGGTTCTTCGGGTCGCGGAACCACCGCTCCCAGTCGGCCACGCCGAGCCCGGCCGCCGGCTTGTCGGACCGGGACTCCGGCGCCGTCGCGAGCCGCGTGGAGGCCTCGCGGGCGAAGACGTCGACGGCCATGGTCCGGGCGCCGGCCGAGGCCGCCTCCGTGGCGAGCATCCGGTCGTCGGTCACGACCGTCACGCCGCGCGGCTCCCGCGCCTCCCGGATCCGCCGGACGATCTCCTCGTCGGCCGAGCGCGGCGCCGCGTAGACGACCGTGACGCTTCCGAAGGCCTGCACCTTGGGGCGTCCCGGACCGGGCGGACCGTCGAAGACGACCGTCAGGCTCTTCCTCTTCCGCCGCGCGAGGTCGCACAGCTCCGACACGAGGCCTTCCCGGCTTCCGCCCCCGAGCCTCCCGATGAGGTTGTTCCCGTCGACGAGCTCGGCCACGCCGAAATTCTCTCAAATGACCCGGGCCGGACGGTAAGCCGGATTCTGTGACCGGTCGGCTCGCGCCTTCCGGCCGGCGATCATTCCTCCAGGCCCCTCCTCTCGAAGGGGCTCGAGCGGCCCACCCGGTGACGTCGGCCTCGCGGCCGCGGGAGCGGGCGTCCCTGCCGTCACCCTATTTGGCCTTGCTCCGCGTGGGGTTTGGCCTGCCAGCGCCGTTGCCGGTGCCGCGGTGCGCTCTTACCGCACCTTTTCACCCTTGCCCCGGCGCCCGAAGGCGCCGTGGCGGTATGTTTTCTGTGCCACTTTCCTTCGGGTTGCCCCGACCGGGATTTCCCCGGCACGCTGCCCGCGGGAGTCCGGACTTTCCTCCCCTCCGTCGGCCGAAGCCTAAAAGAGCGGCGATCGCCTGTCCGGCCCGAGTCGCGCTCAGGATACTCCGGTCGGTCGCGCCTCAGGGAAAAACGAAGAAGTACGGGTCGTAGAGCAGGATCCGGTTCCCCGCGGGGCTGTGGTACTCCCGGTACTGCCCGGAGGCGGTGTCGAACACGGCGATCCGGAACTCCACGTCCGTGAACGTCGGGATCGCGATCCACGCCCGCCCGTTGTCCGTCGACGTGTTGATCCGGATCAGGTACTCGTACCGCTCCGCGTCCGAAAGCCAGAAGGCTCCCGTCGCGTCCGTCAGCGGCGCCCCGAAGAGGCTCGCCCCGGCCCCTCCGGCGTACTGGTCCGTCCAGCCGCTCGTCACCCGGTACCGGCCGTCCACCAGGCAGAGGGTGTATTCGTCCGCCGTGCAGGGCTCCGGGCCCGGCCAGGTCACGGCGACGGTCTGCGTCCGCGTGCTCGCGCCCCGCGGGTTCGACACGGTCAGCGAGACCGCGTAGGTCCCCGGGCCGAACGTGTGCACCGGGTTCCGGACGGACGAGGTCTCCCCGTCGCCGAAGTCCCACGACCAGGACGCCGGCGAGCCCGTCGAGACGTCGGTGAACGGCACCGGCCGGCCGGCCCTCCGGTCCTCCGGAAACGTGAAGTCGGCCGCGGGAGCCGGGCTCGTCAGGTCCTCAACCGCGTCCGCGAGCGCCGCGACGTCGGGCGAGCCGAGGCCGGTCACGGCGTCGTAGCCGGGCCCCGCGGCGAAGCCCGGAACCCCCGGGACGGAGTTGTCCCCCGACGTGACGTCCCGGAAGACCGGCCGCCCCGCCTCCGCGAACTGGCGGCGACCGAGCGCGTAGAGGGTCGGATTCAGGTTGCCGAGACGCCCCCCGGCCCGCTCGTCGAGGAGCGCCGCGATCCCCGCGAGCGCGGGCGCCGTGGCCGAGGTCCCGTAGACCGGATAGAGCCCGAGACCCGGCGTCACGATGTAGTACGGAACGCGCCCGCCGGCGTTGACCGCGACGTCCGGCAGGAGGCGCTGGGTCCCGTCGGGCACGCCGGGAAGCGCCTGCCACGCGGGACGCCCGTGGACGAGGCTGGCGCCCCCGCCGCTCGCCAGCAGGGCCGCGCCGCCCGGCACGGTGCCGCTCTCGTTCCAGGCGACCTCGGGGATCGGTCCGAGGATCGATCGCATGGTCTCGGGGTCGTTGTCCGGGCTCCAGTAGAGGTCCCCGCGCCCCCCGTCGTCCAGCTGCGTCCCCCCGACCGACGTCACGTGGGGCGACGAGCCGAGGCCGTTCACGGCGGCCCGGGTCCCGCGCCCCGAGGTCCCCGGCTCGCACCCCGCGGCCCCCGAGTCGCCCGACGACACGAAGACGGTGATCCCCTGCGCGGCCGCCTGCGCCCACAGGTTCGTGTAGAAGGAGATCTCCTCCGCCGCCATCCGGGGCTCGCAGAGGCCGTAGGAGACCTCCACGATGCCTGCCACGTCTCCGTCGACGGCGTAGAGGCACGACAGGTCGATCCCGTCGGTCGTCTCGGTGCTCTTCGACACGACCACCACGACGTCGGCCTCCGGCGCCAGGCCGCCGGACCATTCGATGTCGAGGTTCGTCTCCAGGAGCGCGAGATCCGAGAACCGGATGCCGGGGTCCTCCCCGTTCAGGAGCACGAGGGGGTCCCGGGGCGGCAGCCCGAAGAAGGCGCGGAAGCTCCGGCTGTCGGCCATCCGGATGTTCGTCCGCGCGACGACCGCGATCCGCTGCCCGGCGCCGCGCCCGGCGGGATACGCGCGATCGAGCCCGTAGAGGACGGCGAAGTCCGCCGGGGCGAGCCCGAGGCCCCGGTTGCCGTTGAAGTGCGCCCCGGGCGTCCGGACGAGCGGCTCGCGCCGCGCGAACCCGTGGACCGGCAGCAGGCCACGGACCCGCGGCAGTCCGGGTTCCCCCGGGAAGGTCAGCGGCCGGACGTTGGCGACGCGGCGGACGCCGTCCCTCCGGAACTCGTGGAACTCCGTGTCGAAGGCCCGCTCCACGTCCCCCGCCCGACCCGAGAAGACGAGGGCCGTCCGCCCCGCGGTCGCACCCTCCACCGAGAACCCCTGCTCCCGGAGCCAGCGGGCGAGGGCCGAGACGTCCGACGACGGTGGCCCGAATCGACCGCCCAACACCGGCGGCGTGAGCCAGCGACGGAATCGCGCGGACGCCGGATCCTGGAGCGAGGAGAGAAGACTCTCGAGGCCCTCGGGATCCCGCAGCGGCAGGACGAGGACCATCCGCTCCAGCATCCGGTCCGCGTCCACGCGGCCGAGGTCCTCGGCCTCGCGGATCTCGGCCGCCACGCCGGCGACCGGCGCGCTCCGGGAGCGGGAAACCCCGGCCGCGGAGACGGGCGGGAGCGGCAGGAGGAGCGCGAGGCCGGCGAGGAGGCCGGCGGGGTGGGGGCGCCTCACCCGGACCCGACGCGGGGACCCGCCGTGCGACGGCGGCCGAAGAGGTTCACCTTGCGGGCGATCCGGGGGACGGCCGAGACGAACAGGACGCCGAGGGCCGCGACGACCGCGAGCGCGACCATCGGAAGGAAGATCGCCACGAGGCTCTGCAGGAGGGCGAGGATGTCCTCGGCGAGCGACAGCGCCGCGTTCGCCATCCCGGCCGTCAGGGCCGTCGACTTCAGGCGGGTCGCGCTCTTGACGAGGTGCGCCACGAGGGCGACGACGCCTCCACCTCCCCCGGCGAAGAGGT
>DAOMFB010000193.1:0-6100 GCA_035429585.1 Thermoanaerobaculia bacterium | reverse complement strand
GACATGGATCTCGCCGTTCTCGCGCCACACCGTACCGCGCGCGCCGGGCCGGGGCCGCCGCCCCGCGGCACCCGGCCAAGGCGCTCGCGCTCTCCCGGCGGGCCCTCGCGCTGGCCCCCGAGAACCCGACGCTGCTCATCTCGACGGCCCTTCTCTGCTCGGCGACGGGGCGGTCGTCGGAGGCGGTGGCGACGACCCGCCGGATCCTCTCGCGCCAGCCCGGCGAAATGGTCGCGACCGCCGCGTACGCGACGCAGCTCGAGGCGCTGAAGGCCGAGGGGAAGTACCGGGAGGGGAGCCGGGTGGCCGAGGAGATGCTCGGCGCCGTCCGCTCGAACTACGCGCGCTCGATCGCTTACTTCGAGCGCGCCACGGCCCTGGCCGAGACGGGGGAGGACCTCGACGCGGCCCTGGAGTTCGCCGACCTCGCGCTGAAGCTCTCGCCGAAGGAGATGCGCCACTTCCCTCTCGCGGCCAAGGGGTGGGTCCACTACAAGCGCAGCGAGTACGACCGGGCCGTGGAGTGCCTCCGCCGGGCGACCGAGCTGGGGGAGACGCCGGCCGGGCTGACGCATCTCGGGCTCGCCTGCCTCGCGGCGGGGGACGCGCGCGGCGCGCGCCAGGCCTTCGGCCGGGCCAAGCGGAAGGGGATCCGCTCGACCGGCCGCGGCGGGCTCGAGGCGAAGATGCTCGAGCAGATCCGGCGCCATCTCCAGCTGACGGAGAAGCTGGCGAACCGGCGGGGCCCGTCGCTCCGCTAGCCGGGCGGGCCCGTCACCACATGCCGACGGGGCGCGACGCGTCGTAGCGCTCGGAGAGGGCGTCGTTCACCCAGATCGTCTGCGCGGAGCCGGGCGCGAGCTGGACGTCCCAGTCCCCCTTCGCGTTCCGGACGGTGGAGCCGAAGAGCTTCCGGCGCCGGGCGGGGGAGAAGACCTCCCAGAAGACCGTCCCGAAGTCGGCGTGCGGCGGCCGGAGCAGCCACGCGGGGACGCGGACGCCGACCTCGATCTCGACGGCGCCGACGACGGTCGGCACGAAGCCGCAGGCGACGAGCCGCTCGCGGAGGAGCGGAAAGACCTCCGGCGGGAGCTCGTGCCGCCCGCGCTTCACGCCGCGGCCGAGGATCAGGTCGTCGAGTGCCGCGGGGTCGGCGCCGGCGGCCGTCACGACGCTCCGCCGAGCACGGCGGCGACGCGCGGGAGGACGCGGGCGATCTCGTCCGGCGAGACGGCCCCGACCGAGAGCCGGAACCAGCCCGTCTCCTCCGCGAGGCCGAAGGCCTGGAAGGGGACGACGGCGAAGCCGGCCTCCTCGAGGAGGATCCTCCGGATCTGCTCGTTCGTCCGGATCGGCTCGCCCTTCCAGCTCCGGCCGACGAGCCGGAAGTGCGCCGAGAGGTAGATGGCCCCCTGGGGCTCGATCGCGTCGACGGGGAGCCCCCGGGACTTCATCGCCATCAGGCCGTCGTAGAGGAGGTCGAGGCGCCTCTTGATCCCCTCCTTCATCGCGGCCTGCCACGGCCGGTAGACCTCCGGCGCGTCGAGGAGCGCGGCCGTCGCGAGCTGCTCGGCCCGGGGCGCCCACGCGCCGACGTGGCCGATCAGGTCCGCGGCCCGCGCCCGGAGGGGCGGGGGCATCAGCCCCCAGCCGACCCGGAGGCCCGTGGCCGCGAAGGACTTCGAGACGGCGTCGAGGAGGATCGTGTAGGGGGCGGCCTCGGGGACGAGGCCCACCGGCGCCGCGTGGACGGCGCCGTGAAAGGTCAGCATGCCGTAGACCTGGTCCCAGAGGAGGAAGAGGGCCCGCCGTCCGGCGGCCTCGCGGCGCCGGTTCTCCTCCACGACGAGCGACGCGATCTCGGCGAGCGCCTCGCGGGAGATGACGGTGCCGGTCGGGTTGAGCGGCGAGTTGAGGAGGAGGAGGCGCGCCGTCGCGAGGTGCGGCCGGATCTGGGCGGCCGTCGGGAAGAAGTTGGACGACTCGTGGACGGGGAGCTCGACGGCGCGGGCGCCGGCCAGGTGGACGTAGTGGTTGTTGTTCCAGGAGGGGACGGCGTAGACGACGACGTCCTGCGGGTCGACCGTCGCCCGGAAGGCCCCGTAGATCAGCGGGCGCGCCCCCGACGCCACGAGGACGGCGTCGACGGGGTACCGGAGCCCCTGCTCCCGCGCCGTGAACCGGACGACGGCTTCCCGCAGCGCGGCCATGCCGTCGGACGGCGGGTAGTTCGTCCCCCCCCGCGCGAGCGCCTCCCGCGTCGCCTCGCGGAGGAGCTCCGGGATCGGGAACTGCCGCGGGTCGAAGTCGCCCACCGTCAGGTTGCAGACCGGGTCGCCCGCGGCGATCCGGGCCCGCACCTCGGCCGCCATCCGGAGGATCTCCGACCCGACGAGATCGCGGGCGACGGACGAGAGGGAGGCGTTCGTGGCCTCTGCGTCCCCGAACTCCGGGAGGATCTCCATCGCGCGAGTCTATCGCCGGGCACCGGCATCTGTGAGAATCCGTCTCGACCGAAGGAGGACCGGACGATGACGAGACGCGGGGCCCCGGGCGCGGCGCTCCTGGCGGCGGGGCTCGCCGCCCTCTCCTCCCTCCCCGTCGCCGCCGCCGACGGCGCCGCCGCGGCGCGCGAGGCGATCCGGAAGGCCGACACCGAGTTCTGCGACGCCGTGAAGGCCCGGGACCGGGCCCGCTTCGCCGACCTCGTCGCGCCGGAGGCCCGCTTCTACCAGGCGAGCGACCCGACCGGGAACCGCGAGGAGGTCCTGACGGCGTGGGAGGTCTTCTTCGTCGAGGGCGGCCCCCGCCTCACGTGGTATCCCGTCCACGTCGAGGCGGCGGCGTCGGGGGACCTCGGCTACTCGACGGGCCGGTTCGAGCTGACCGTGAAGAACGCCGACGGGACGCCGCGGACGGGCACCGGGTGGTACGTGACGATCTGGCGGAAGGGCGCCGACGGGCGCTGGCGGGCCGCGGTGGACATCGGGACGCCGCCGTCGCCGAAGGCCCCGTGAGACGACGCGCCGCTCCGTCTCGCCTCGATCCCGTGCTCCACGCCCGGATGCGCCTCGGGATCGCCACGGCCCTCGCCGAGGGATCGATGACCTTCGGGGAGCTGAAGGGCCGCCTCGGCGCGACGGACGGGAACCTCTCGGTCCACGCGCGGAAGCTGGAGGCGGCGGGCTACGTCGCCTGCGAGAAGGGATTCGACGGACGGGTCCCGCGGACGGTCTACCGCCTGACGGCGGCGGGACGCCGGGCGCTCCGCCGCTATCTCGGCCAGATGGAGGGTCTGATCCGGCTCGCGCGGGGCTGACGCCGCCGCCCTCCTGAAAGGGCTCCGTCGCTGCTATCCTCCCCGCGCCATGCGCTGGTCCCAGTACTTCCTCGCCACCCTGCGGGAGGTCCCCGGCGACGCCGAGGTCGTCTCGCACCAGCTCCTCTACCGCGCCGGGATGATCCAGAAGCTCGCGGCCGGGGTCTACTCCTTCACGCCGCTGGGCTTCCGGTCGCTGAAGAAGATGATCGAGATCGTCCGCGAGGAGATGGACCGGACGGGAGCCCTCGAGGTCGACCTCCCGATCTGCCAGCCCAAGGAGATCTGGGTGGAGTCGGGCCGGTGGGACCGCTACATCGCCGACGGAATCCTCTTCCACCTCGAGGACCGGAAGAACGGGGAGTTCGCCCTGGCGCCGACGGCCGAGGAGGCCGTGACGGACATGGTCCGGCGCTCCGTCACGTCGTGGCGGCAGCTCCCGTTCAACCTCTACCAGATCCGGACGAAGTTCCGCGACGAGATCCGGCCCCGCTTCGGCCTCCTCCGCGGGCGGGAGTTCCTGATGAAGGACGCCTACTCCTTCGACCTCGACGCGAAGGGGCTCGACGTCCACTACCGGAAGATGGACGAGGCCTACCGGCGGATCTTCGACCGCTGCGGCCTCGAGTTCGCGGTCGTGCAGGCCGACTCGGGCGCCATCGGGGGGTCGGCCTCCGAGGAGTTCATGGTCGTGGCCGACACGGGGGAGGACGCGCTCGTCTTCTCCGACGCGGGCGACTACGGCGCCAACATCGAGAAGGCCGAGACGGGCCCGCTCCCCGAGCCGTGGGCCGGAGAGGCCCCGAGGCCGTTCGAGGCGGCGGGCGCCCCCGTGCCGGGACTCTTCACGTGCGAGGAGCAGGCGCGCCACGTCGGGACCGAGCAGGCCCGCATCGTCAAGACGATGCTCTACGAGGTCGTGACCGCGGACAACCGGGCGTTCGTGGCGGCGATCATGATCCGCGGCGACCTCCAGATCAACGAGATCAAGGTGCCGAAGGCGGTCGGCGGCCTCCACGCCCGGCTCCTGCCCGAGGAGCGGCTGGCCCAGGTCGCGGGGACCCGCCCCGGCTTCGTCGGGCCGATCGGCCTCGTGAACCCCGACGGGACCGGGGTCCCGGTCTACGTCGACCGGTCGCTGAAGAGCGCCGTCAACGTCTTCTGCGGCGCGAACCGCGACGACCACCTGCACGCGGGCGTCTCGATCGCCCGGGACGTCAAGGTCGCGGCGTATGTCGAGGTCGCCACGGCGCGCGACGGAGACCCCTCGCCGACGGGGAAGGGGACGCTCCGCATCAAGCGGGGGATCGAGGTCGGGCACATCTTCAAGCTCGGGACGAAGTACTCCGTCGCGATGAAGTGCGAGGTCGCCGACCAGAGCCAGAAGATGGTCCCGATCGAGATGGGGTGCTACGGCCTCGGCATCGGCCGGACCGTCGCGGCCGCCATCGAGCAGCACCACGACGACGACGGGATCGTCTGGCCCGTCCCGCTGGCGCCCTTCGCCTGCGCCGTCGTCTCCCTGCAGCGGGACGCGGCGGTGCTGGAGGCGGCGGACCGCCTCTACGAGGCCCTGAAGGGCGCCGGCGTCGAGGTCTTCTACGACGACCGCGACGAGCGGCCCGGCGTGAAGTTCAAGGACGCCGACCTGATCGGGTTCCCCGTCCGCGTCGTCGTGGGGGGCAAGGCGCTCGCGAAGGGGGTCGTCGAGGTCTCGACCCGCCGCGAGAAGACGAAGCACGAGATCCCGCCGGAGCGCGTCGTCGACGTCGTGAAGAGGACGCTGGCCGCCGGGGCGAGGACGCTCGCGCCCTGATCAGCCGCCGGGCGGCGGGGCGGCCGGAGCGGGGGGCAGCTCCCAGAGCGTGATCGAGCCGCCGACGCGGCCGACGCGGCGCCCCCGGCTCCCGAGGAGCGCGAGGAGCTCGGCGATCTTCCGCCCCATCGCGGGGCCTTCGATCCGCGTCGCCCAGGGCGGGCCGATGGCCTCCACGGTCGCGCCGACGGCGTAGCGGCCCGGGGCGAGAGGAGAGTCCGGCCCGAGGACCGTCGCCCGCGGGCTGTAGTAGTTCATCGGCAGGCCCGAGTAGGCGACGATCGTCGTCGACTCCTCCCAGCCCCGCTCCCGCAGGGTGACGCCGAGCCGCTTCAGGTCCTGGCCCCAGTCGACGTTCGAGTCGGAGAGCCAGCGCGCGCCCTTCTCCGGTCCCCCCGCGAGGACGTTGAAGTACGACATCTCGAAGGGATGGGCGAGGGCGAGGGAGATTCCGGAGCCGAGGACGAGGCCCGCCGCCACGGCGGGGAAGCGTCGCGGCAGCCCCCCGGCCAGGAGCCCGGCGCCCGCCACGGCGAGGAGGGCGTAGACGGGGAGGATGTGCCGGACGCCGATGTTGAAGTGCGAGCCCATCGCGGCGGCCAGCACGAGCGCCGCCGGGAGGAGGAGGGCGAGCGGCCGGAAACCGAGGAGCGCCCGTCCCGCGAGGAGGAGAGCGGCGGCCGTGAAGAGGAGGAACGAGGGCGTCGTCTTCAGGAGGAAGGCGGCCGGGAAGTAGAGGGGGAAGGCGTTCTCCGAGACCTCCCCGCGGAAGTAGTTCGCGCCCCGCCCCGCCCCGCTCAGGAGCTGGACGCCTTCCAGCCCGGCGAGGTAGTGCCCGGCCGGCGGGGAGAGCCGGGAGAGCGCCGTGAGCCGGGCGACCGTGGCGGGGGGCGCCTCGCGGGAGCCCAGGAAGAGGCGGACGGCGGCCTCGGCGTCCCGCGCCGGCATGTTCCGGAGGCAATACG
>DAOMFB010000192.1:0-6110 GCA_035429585.1 Thermoanaerobaculia bacterium | reverse complement strand
AGCTCCGGCCGCACGCCTTCGGGCCCCTGGAGAGGGAGTTCGACCTCGGGCGGCTCTCCCCCGGGGAGTTCTTCCGTGCGGTCGAGCGCTCGGCCGGGCTTCCCCGCATCCCCGACGCCGTCTGGACCCCCGCCTGGCGGGACATCTTCGAGCCGGACCTCCATGCGCTCGAGGCCCTGGGCCGCCTCCGGACCGGGGTCCGGAAGATCCTCGTCTCGAACACGAACGCCCTCCACTGGGAGGGGGTCCGCCGGGTGGTCGACGTCGCGGCGCTCGTCGACGACCTCGTGCTCTCGTTCGAGATCGGCGCGGCGAAACCCGAGCGCGCCATCTTCGACGCCGCGCTCGGGCGCGCGGCCGTCCCGCCCGCCGCGGCGCTCTTCGTCGACGACCGCCCGACCTACGTCTCGGCCGCCCGGACGCTCGGCATTCCCGCCTTCGCGGCGACGGGACCGGGCGCCTTCGAGCGGGGACTGCTTCGGGCCGGGCTCCTCGAGCCGCTATGATCCGGTGCCGATGACGTTCCGCCGCGCCCTCCGGACCCTAGCCCTCGCGGCCGCCCTGGCGGCGCGCGCTTCCGGCGCCTGCGCCCGGAGGCCCGGGAAGGGGTCGGGACAGCCTTCCGCGTCGAAGGTCGCCTTCGCGTCGATCAGCGTCGCGGACGCGCTGGATCGCGCCCGCGCCGAGAACCGCCTCGTCATGGTCGACGTCTACACGGACTGGTGCGGCTGGTGCAAGAAGCTCGACGGCGAGACCTTCGCCGACCTCCGCGTCGCCGAGGCCCTGAAGGACGTCATCCCGGTCCGGGTGAACGCCGAGAAGGGCGGGGAGGCCGTCGCCGACAAGTACGGCGTGCGCGGATTCCCGACCGTCCTCTTCCTCTCTGCCTCCGGCGACGTCGTCCGGAAGGTCGAGGGCTACGTCGACGCCGAGGAGATGCTCAAGGTCCTCGCGTCGCTCCGGAAGCCGGCCTGACGGCGGACCCGGGCGCGTCCTTCGCCGCGGGAGCCGACCCGCTCTGGCAGAAGGGCCTCGAGGAGTTCCGGGCGGGACGCTTCTTCGAGGCGCACGAGGAATGGGAGCGCCTCTGGAAAGGGGCTTCCGGGCCGGACCGACGCTTCCTCCAGGGGCTCATCCAGCTCGCCGCGGCCCTCGTCCACGTCGAGCGCGGCCGGACGGCGCCGGCCGTCCGGCTCCTCCGCCTCGCCCGGGAGAAGCTCGATCCCTTCCCCGACGGCCACGGGAGCCTCGCGCTCGGCCGCCTCAGGGAGGCGATCGACGCCGCCTCCGGCCCGGAGGCCAGCGGTTCCGACCTCGCCGGGCTCGTCGCGCGGCTCGCGCGCCTCTAGTCGAACGACGGGACCGGCCGGGCCGGGAGAAGGCCCGCCAGCCGCGCCGAGGCCTCGGCCAGGAGCGCCGCGTCCGGCTCGCGGCTCGTTGAGCGGAGGGCTCCGGGCCGGCCGACGCCCAGAGCCGAGAGTTCGGCGCCGAGCCGCGCCGTGAGGGCGCGAGGCCGTCCGCGCCCCTCGGCGGCCTCGCGAAGGAGGAGCTCGTAGGCCGCCGCCACCTTCCCGGGCCGGCGCCGGGCTCCCCACGCCGCCGCGGCCTCGCCGCGTCGGCGGGCGCGCGCCGGGTCGAAGGCGAGGTCGGAGAGCTCCGCCGCCAGCGCCTCGACCTCTCCCTCGCCGACGGGAACCTTCGTAGCGAAGGCGTCCGGAAGCTCCCGGAACCACCCGGCGTCGCTCACGATCAGGGGGAGGCCGAACCCGGCGAGCCGGCAGACCGCGCCGGAGGACTCCCCCACCGTCGGGTGCCGGAGGTTGACCGCCAGATCCGCCGCGGAGGCCGCCCGCCAGAAGTCCTCCTCCGAGAGCCAGCCCCCGAAGGCCACGTCCTCTTCGAGGCCGAGCCCCCGGACCGCGGCGCACAGAGGGTCGTCGTCGCGGACGGTTCCGCCGACGAAGAGGAACGGTCGGCGGCCGGGGGCGAGGCTTCCCAGCGCCTCGAGGACCTTCCTGACCCGCTTGGCCGGCGTCAGAAGGCCGAGCGTCACGGCGATCGGACGGTCGAGCGGGAGGTCGAGCGCCCGGCGGGCCTCGTCCCGCGGCGTCCGCAGCGCCGGAACCACGTGGAGCGGGAGCTCGACGGCGTCCGTCCCCGGCACGGCGCGGAGCGCGCTTCCCGCGACGAGCCGCGAGTGCGCCACGAGGATCTCCGCGCGCCGGATCACCTCGGTCGACATCGGGTAGTTCCAGGGCTCGAGGTCCCACACCGGGATCCGGGCGCCGCCCCGCATCCGCTCCCAGAGCCGCCGCCCCTTCTCGCCGTGATTCCGCACGAGCTCGCGCCCGTACTGCTCGTGGCGTCCGGTGTCGAGGTACGCCGCGGCGAAGAGGTGGTGGATCGAGTAGTCGTGGAGCGTCACGACCGCCGGGGTTCGGCGCGCCGGGTCCGTCAGCATCTCGTACGTGCCGGCGTGCACCGGGTCGTTTCCGATGTGCGCGAGGAGGACGTCGTGGCCTCCGGAGGGCGCGGCGGCGGCCTCGCCGGGGCCGTACGGAACGGCGTCCACAAGAGGCCGGAGGGCCTCCAGGAGCTCGGCGGAGAAGTCGGCGATCCCCGAGCGGACGGGGGGGAAGGGCGATACGAACCCGACGGAGAGGCGCCGGCTCACGCGACGCCGCCGGCGGAGAGAAGCGCGGCCACCGCCGCCGTCCAGGTGATGCCGCGGACCCGCTCGAACCCCGCCTCGCCGAGCCGCCGCGCCGCGGCCCCGTCGGAGAGGAGCGCGGCCGTCGCCTCGCCCAGGGACGCCCCCTCGGGAGGCGTCACGCGCCCCGTCTCGCCGTCCGTGACGAACTCCAGGGGTCCTCCGGAGTCCGAGCAGGTGACGACCGGCTTCTTCGAGAGGAAGGCCTCGAGGGCGATGTAGCCGAAGTCCTCGTCGGCCGGGGTGAAGAGGACGGCGCCCGCGGCCGCGTAGAGCTCGAGCAGCTCCTCGTCCGTGACCGCCCCGCGGAAGGAGACCTCCGCGCCGCTCTTTCCGGCCAGCCTCTTCAACCGCTCCTCGTCCGGCCCCGTCCCCGCCACGACGAGCGGGAACCTTCCGGCGGCCGCCGCCTCGATGGCGAGGTCGACGCGCTTCCACGGGTCGAGGCGCCCCGCGGCGAGGGCGTAGCCCGCGCTCGCCGCGGAGCGGTACCTCCCCGCGAGCGGCGGCGGGTGGTAGAGCGGCTCCCCCGCGATCCCGTTGAAGCGGCGCAGCCGCTCCGCCGTGTTCCGGGCGTTCGTGAAGATCTTCCGCGCCTCCGTGAGTCCCGTCCGGTCCGCCTCGAGGATCAGCTCCCGCCACCTCGTGTCCTCGGGCGACGCCGTGAAGTCGCTCTGGGCCGTGCCGAACCGGTCGTACGCCTGCCGGAACTGGTGGATCAGCCAGACGACCTTGTTGGGGTGCCGGACGAGATACGAGGGGAACTTCATCGGGATGACGAGGTCGATCCGCTTCCCGTCGGCCTCCGTCACGTCCAGGAGGCGCCACGCCATCGCCGACGCGAGGATCTCGGGACGCGGGTACCACTTGAACGGGAGCTGCACGAGCTCGGCCTCGTGCCCGGCCGCCTTCAGCTCGCGGACGAGGCCGGCGGCGTGGCGCTCGGCCCCGCCGGACGCGAAGGGAACCTGGGCGCTGCAGACGAGGACGCGGGCCATCTACTTCCGGCCGATCGCGGCGTAGTCCTGCGGGCCGAAGAGGAGCTTCACGACGGGCCCGAGGCCCGGGTCGGCCTCGAGGGACGGCGGGGGGGCCTCCGAGGCCGGGACGGGCGAGCGCCAGTCGATCCGCACGTCGCGGAAACCGGAGGCCGAAAGCAGGCGCGCGAGCGACGGGGCGGGGACGGGCCGGACGTGCGTCAGGTCCATCCAGAACCACTTCATCGCGTAGGCCGACTCCGGGTTGACCGTCTCCAGGAGGACGACGCCGCCGGGCGCCAGCTTCGCCGCCGCGAGCTCCACGAGATCGAAGAGGCGCGAGGCCGGAAGGTGCTCCACCACCTGGTACGCGGTCACGCCCCCGAGGGAGCCGTCCGCGCGGGCCGCGAGCCACTCGAAGAGGTCGGCGCGATCCACCTCGAGCCCCTTGCCCCGGGCGCGGGCCGCCATGACGGGATTCGCGTCGCACCCCACGGCCGGGAGGCCTGCCGCGCGCAGCCCTTCGAGGAACTCCCCCCGGCCGCAGCCGAGGTCGGCGACGGGCCCCGGCGCGCCGCGGAAGAGGGCGACGTCGATTTCCTGGCGCCGGCGGATCTCCTCCTCGGAGCCGCGGAAAGCCTCTTCGAAGTCGACGTAGAGCCCGGCCCGGAGCGGGTCGTGCGGCGCCGGAGCGGCCGGCGTCGCGGGCGCGGCCGGTCCCGGACGGCCCGGTGACTGGAGCCCCGCGCGAAGCGCGGTCCACTCGAGGCGGAGCAGCCGGATCTCCCCGTACTTCTCCTCGATCCGCTTCTCGAGCGCGGCGAGAGCCTCCGCGTGCCGGGCCGACAGGTCGGAGAGCCGGTCGCGGTCCCTCTCGAGGCCGTCCGTCCGGAGCTGCGTCTCGTGGAGGGCCGCGCCGACCGCGCGGAACCCCGCCTCGCGGCTCCGGTCCTCGTTCCGGCGCGCCTCGGCCTCGCGCCTCGAGAGCTCCTCCGACTCTGCCCGCAGCTGTCCCAGGGACGCCGCCGTCTCGCGGAAGCCCCCTTCGGCCGCGACGAGGGCCCCGCGGAGCGCTTCGGCCACGGCGGAGTTGAAGACCGTCTGGTCCCGGGTGACGATCCGGAGGATCCGGAGGAGAAGCGCCTTCAGGGGCCGGAGCGGCGCGTCGCCCGGCAGGTGGGGGGAGACGAAACGGGCGCCGTTCTCGAGGACCGCCCTCGGGCTCCCGAAATCGGGCGCCGGCCCGCCGCCGGACGCCCCCGGAGGCGGCGCCGCCCCCGGCCGGTCGAGACCCGAGGAGAGCGAGGCGGAGATGGCGGAGAGGCGGTCCACGAGGTCCCGCGCGATGGCGGCCGCGTCGGCGGGGCGGCCGCCGGACGGTGTCTCGTCCATGTCTCGCCTATATTACGGGCACCGCCATGAAAACACCGTCCCTTCCCCGCCGCACGCTTCTCCTCTCCACGCTTCTCATCGCCGCCCTCGGCGCGGCCGCCGGCTTCACGGGGGCCTCGGGCGACGAGCCGAAAGCTCCCGCTCCCGGAACCGGCTCGCCCTCGACGCCCCGCGAGCTGCCCGGCATCGCCATCGGCGCCCCGAGCCCGGCCGAGGGGACGCTCTCGCCGCTCGAGTACCCGGGCGAGCGGCACCTCCGGAACGTGAGGCAGCTGACGTTCGGCGGCGAGAACGCGGAAGCCTACTGGTCGGAGGACGGCACGAAGCTGATCTTCCAGTCGACCCGCCCCCCCTTCGACTGCGACCAGATCTTCGTCCTCGACGTCACGGACGCGAAGGCCGCGCCGAAGCTCGTCTCGAGCGGGAAGGGGCGGACCACCTGCGCCTACTTCTTCCCGGACGGGAAACGGCTTCTCTACGCCTCCACCCACCTCGGCGGCGACGCCTGCCCGAAGCCGCCCGACATGTCCCAGGGATACGTCTGGGCCCTCTACCCCGAGTACGACATCTTCTCGGCGGACGCGGACGGGCGGAACCCGCGCCGGCTGACGGAGACGCCCGGCTACGACGCGGAGGCGACCGTCTCGAGGGACGGCAGGAAGATCGTCTTCACCTCGGAGCGGGACGGCGACCTCGACGTCTACACCATGGACGCGGACGGCCGGAACGCGAAGCGCCTGACGACCGCCGTGGGATACGACGGCGGGGCCTTCTTCAGCGACGACGGGGAGTGGATCGTCTACCGCGGCAGCCATCCGACGGAGCCGGCCGCGATCGAGTCCTTCAAGTCGCTCCTCGCCCGGCACCTCATCCGGCCGCGGACGCTCGAGGTCCGCGTCATGAGGGCCGACGGCTCGGGTGACCGGGAGGTCACGCACCTCGGCGTGGCGAGCTTCGCCCCGTTCTTCTACCGGGGGGGCCACGACCGGATCATCTTCTCGTCCAACCGGAACGACCCGCGCGGCCGCAAC
>DAOMFB010000191.1:0-6112 GCA_035429585.1 Thermoanaerobaculia bacterium | reverse complement strand
CGATGTCGTGGGTCACGTAGACGACGGAGCTCTTCGAGCGCGTACAGAGGCGGAGCAGCTCCTCCTGCAGGAGAAGGCGGGTCTGCGCGTCGAGCGAGCCGAGCGGCTCGTCCATCAGGAGGAGCTGCGGATCGGTGACGAAGGCCCGCGCGATCCCGACGCGCTGCCGCATCCCGACCGAGAGCTGGTGGGGATAGGCCCCGGCGAACGGGGCGAGCCCCACGGACGCGATGAAGGCCAGGGCGCGCTCGTGCCGCTTCTCCCGCGGCACGCCCCGGGTCTCGAGCCCGAACGCCACGTTCTCGAGGACGGTCATCCAGGGGAAGAGGCCGTGCTCCTGGAAGACGAGGGCCGCGGCCGGCCGGCCGTCCCCGCCCGCGGCGCTGCGGACGACGGAGCCGGAGGTGGGCTGGAGGAGGCCCGTGATCAGCTTCAGGAGCGTCGTCTTGCCGCAGCCGCTCGGGCCGACGATCGAGACGAACTCTCCCTCCCGGACGCTGAACGTGATGTCGTCGATGGCCTGGACGACGCCGTCCCGGAGCGCGAAGGACTTGGAGAGATGCTCGCAGCGGAAGGACATCGCGCTCAGGGGGCCGGCGGGCCGAGGGTCCGGTTCGCCGCGTCGGCGAACGAGGGATCCCAGAACTTCGCGGGCGGCAGGGGCGCGTCGAGAAAGCCTCTCCGGACGGCCCAGCGCTGGTAGTCGAGGACGCTCTCGACGTTGATCTTCCCGTCGGACCGGATCGCCTCCCAGCAGGCGTCGCGGACGAGCGCGGCGTCGAGGCGCGTCGTCCGGGCGAGGATCTCCACGTTCCGGGGCGTCTTCCCGAGGTTGTACTGCCGCACGCCCTGCAGGTAGCCGGTCAGGAACCGCTCCCCGGCGGCGCGGTCCCGGGTCAGGAGGCGCGAACCGAAGAGGAGGACGCCGATCTGCGCGCCGGGCACGATCTCGGTGACCGGCTTCCAGACGACGGCGCGCCCCGACTGGCGGGCCCGGGTCAGGAAGGGCTCGCCCATGTGCAGGAAGTCGAGCGTTCCCTCCTCGAGCGCCGTCGCCGCCGCCGCCTCCTGGAGCCGGGCGAGCTTGAGATCGGCCAGCCGGAGCCCCCGCGCCTCGAGGAAGGTCTCGATCACGTACTCGGCGTACGAGAGCGGGACCGCGGAGACGCGGGCGCCGCGAAGGTGCTCCGCGCTTCCCGGATCGGGCACCTTCAGGAACTCCGGGCGCGCGACGAGGGCCGACGAGACGCACGACTGGCTTTCGTAGTGCCCCTTGTCGGCCACGATCCGGATCTCGGCCCCGCGGGCCATGGCGTTCAGCTCGGCGATCCGGAGCATCCCGGCGCCGACGTCGATCTCCCCGCGGATCAGCGCGGGGGTCGCCTCGGCGCTCCCGGAGGTGTGAACCAGCTCGACCTCGAGGCCCTGCGAGCGGAAGAAGCCCTCGTAACGCGCGATGGCGAGCGGCGCGAACGAGAGATACCGGCCGTAGAGCACCTTGACGTGCTGGAGAGGAGGCGCCGACTCCGGGAGGGACCGCCCGGCCGCCGCGGCGAGGAGCAGCGCGAGCGGCACGGCGGCCCGAAGAGGCCGGGCGGGGGACGTGTTCCGTGCGGTCATTCCGGGGAGCGTGACTTTAGCATCCGCCTCCGGGACGCCGGGCGATCCTCCGGGCCGCTCAGCGGGGCGACGGCCCGAGGATCCGCCGGGCCGCGTCGAGGAAGGACGGATCCCAGAAGGAGTCGACCGGCACGACGGCGTCGAGGAGGCCCTTCCGGACCGCCCAGCGCTGGAACCCGAGGAGGCTGTCGGGCCGGATCCTCCCGTCGCGGTCGATCGACGTCCAGCAGATCTTCCGGAGGTACTCCGGGTCCAGTCCGGTCTCCTTCGAGATGATCTCGACGTTCCGGGGCGTCTTTCCGAGGTTGTACTGGCGCATCGCCTGGAGATAGGCGGCCATGAGGCGCCGGCCCGCCTCGCGGTCGCCCTTCACGAGGCTCGGGCCGTAGAGGAGCACCCCCAGCTGGGCCTCGGGGACGATGCCGGAGAGGGGCGTCCAGACGACCGCGCGCCCGGGGCCGACGGCGCGGGAGAGGAACGGCTCGGCGAGGTACGTGACGTCGATGGAGCCGCCGGCGACGGCCTCGGCGGCCGACGCGGCCGCGAGCCGGCTCAGCTGGAGATCGGCGAGCTTCAGCCCCTTCGAATTCACGAAGGTCTCGAGGACGTACTCCCCGTACGAGAGCGGGGTGGCCGAGGCGCGCGCGCCGCGGAGCCCGTCCTTTCCCTTCGCCTCCGGGAAACCCGGGCGGGCGACGAGAGCGGCCGTGACGCACGGCCCCGCCTCGTCGTGCCCCATGTCGGCGACGACCCGGACGGCGGCGCCCCGGGCGATGGCGTTGAAGTCGGCCACCTTGATGAGCCCGCCGCCGGCGTCGATCTCGCCCTGGACGAGCGCCGGCATCGCGTCGGCGGTGCTCGGGAGGTGGACGAACTCGACGTCGAGGCCCTGGGCCTCGAAGAACCCTTCGGCCCGCGCGATGGCCAGCGGCGCGGAGGTGAGGTAGCGGCCGTAGACGACCTTGAGACGGGTTCTCGGCGAGGGGGCGTTCCCCGCGAGGAGGACGGCGGTGGCTCCCGCCAGCGCCGCGGCGAGCAGGGCGGCGGCGAGGCGGCGGGCGGGAACGGGCCGGCGGCGGCTCATCGACCCTTCGGTACCGCGACCGGAGGCCGCGAGGCGAGGTTTCGGCCGGCGGCCTCGGCGAAGGAGGGATCCCAGAACCTCTCGGGCGGCACGACCGCGTCGAGGACGCCGCGCCGGACCGCCCAGCGCTCGAAGTCGAGGACCCCCTCCGTGTCGATCGTCCCGTCGGAATGGATGAGGGTCCAGCACGACTCCCGGAGCGTCTCGGCGCCGAGGCCGGTCTCCTTCGAGAGGATCTCGAGGTTCCGGGGCGTCTTTCCGAGGTTGTACTGCCGGACGCCCCGGAGGTACGCCGCGAGGAAGCGCCGGCCGGCCTCGCGGTTCTTCTCGAGGAGGTTCGGGCCGAAGAGGATGACGGCGAGCTGCGCGCGGGGGACGACCGCGTGGAGCGGCGTCCAGAGGACGGCGCGGCCCGAGCGCGTGGCGGCCGTGAGGAAGGGCTCGGCGAGGTAAGTGAAGTCGATCGAGCCGGCCGCGACGGCGTCCGAGGCCGCGGCGGCCGGGAGCCGGCTCACTTCGAGATCGGAGAGCTTCAGCCCCTTCGAGGTCACGAAGGTCTCGAGGACGTACTCCCCGTACGAGAGCGGGGTGGCCGAGATCCGGGCGCCGCGGAGCCGGGAGCCGCCCGCGTCGTTCGCCGCGGCCGAGTACCCGGGACGAGCCACGATTCCGGCGGCGACGCACCCCCCCGACTCGTCGTGCCCCTGGTCGGCCACGATCCGGAGCGCCGCTCCGCGGGCCATCGCGTTGAAGTCCGCCACCTTGATCAGCCCGGCGCCGACGTCGATGTCGCCGCGGATCAGCGCCGGCATCGCGTCGGCGGTGGACGTCATGTGGACCAGCTCGACGTCCAGCCCCTCGGCGTCGAAGAAGCCTTCCGCGGCCGCGATGGCGTGCGGCGCGAAGGCGAGATACCGCCCGTAGAGGACCTTGAGGTGGATGCGCCGGGGGACGGCCTCGCCGGCGGGCGGAGCGGGGGCGGCCCCGGCGAGAAGTGCCACCAGCGGCAGGCTCCCGAGGAGGAGGCCGCCGAGAGCCCGCCGCGGTCCCGCCGTCAGCTCCGTGGGGAGCCGCCCCCGAGCGGCCCGACGGGGAGCCGGAACCGGAGCCCGCCGAAGAAGGCCTGCGGCTGGCCGAGCCGCCGGCCGATGTTTACCTCGGAGATGTACCGGTAGTCGAAGATGTTCTCTCCCGAGACGAAGGCGTCGAGCTCCTTCGTGACCGGGTACGACGCAAAGAAATCGAAGATGACGTGGCTGTCCATCGCGAGCAGGTTCGCGTCGTCCCCGTACCGCTGGCTCTGGGCCCGGCCGCGGAAGGTGAGGGTCAGCCCCCACGGCGGCGTCCAGCTCAGGGAGAGGGAGCCGGCGTTCCGGGGGACGTCGGGGAGCTGCTTGCCGACGATGCTCGGGTCGGCCGGGTTGTCCGTGACGACGGAGTCGTTGAAGGCGTAGCCGAGATCGAGGGAGACGGTCTTCGCGAGCCGGAACGTGCCGATGAACTCCACGCCCTGGGCCCGGGCGGTCCCGATGTTCTGGGGCTGGACGACGAGGATCGGCGTCGTGGCGAGCGCCTTGCGGGCCACGAGTCCGTCGATCGTGTTGTAGAAGTAGTTGAGCTGGCCGGTGAAGACCCCGACCTTCAGGTCGATGCCGACGTCGCCCCCGGTGAGCGTCTCCGGCCCGAGGTTGGGGTTGGCGACCGTCTGAAGCGTCCGCTGGATGCTGCTCCGGTAGAGGTCGCGGAGCGTCGGCGCTCGGAACGCCCGGTAGACGGCCGCGCGGACGGCGAGGTTCTCGCTCTCGGCCCACCGGAGGGAGAGGCGCGGGTCGAAACGCGTGGCGCTCTTGTCCTCGTACGTCGTCGTGACGTTTCCCGTGCTCCGGTACTCCTGGCCGTCCTTGTTCTGCCAGAAGTCGACCCGGGCGGAGAAGAGGACCTCGAGGCGGGGGTCGGGAAAGAAGCTGGCCTCGCCGAAGATCCCCTCGAACGTCTGGTGCCCCTGGCTGGACTGGAAGGTCGTCGGTTGCCCCGTGATGCTGTAGTTCTGGGTCGTGTTGTAGGACGTCACCCTCCGCAGGTCGAGGCCGAACGTGAGGAACCTGACGAGACCGCTCAGGGCCTTCGACCACTGGAGCGAGCCGCCGAGATCCGTCGACGGCTGCTCGGAGACCCCCGAGGGATATTCCTTGTCCCGCCCGGAGCCGGGGACGAGCGTCGAGCTGTAGAGGCTGTAGCTGCCGTCCTGGTAGAAGGCGGTCGCGGAGAGGACGGAGCCTCCGAGCGGGACGTGGGCGCCGCCCGAGACGTCCCAGATCCGCTGGTGGTTGTTCGTCAGCGGCGTCCCCTGCCCCATGTCCTGGTCGGTGGCGCCCCCCTTGGCGAAGAACTCGATTCCGGAGGTCGTCTTGTACTCGAGCTTCGTCATCAGGTTGAAGAGCCGCGAGCTGCTCGCGATGTCGATGGCGCCGCGGTCCGCGGGGGGGGTCCGGTTGTAGCCGTCGGTGTCCTCGTAGTTCGCGAAGACGCCGAGGTTGAGGCCGCCACCGAGGCTGTCACTCGCGGAGGCTCCCGCCCGGAAGGTGTTGAACGAGCCGTAGGAGGCGTCGGCGGTCACGCGCCCCGGCTCGAGCGGACGGGTGAAGACGTTGACGACGCCCCCCATCGCCTGGTTTCCGAAGAGGCTCGACGCGGCGCCGCGGGCCACCTCGACCCGGTCGACGTTGTCGAGCGGCATCTTGTTCCAGTGGACGTAGCCTGCAGCGGCGTCGTTCTGCGGGACGCCGTCGAGCAGGACGAGCGCCCGGCTCCCTCCGAGACCGCGCATCGAGACGTTGTTCGTGGTCGGCTGGACCAGGTTGCTGTTGCCGAGCGGGAGATTCAGGCCGACGACGGTCCGGAGGGCGTCCTCGAGCGTCCGGGTGGGGGACTCCTCGATGACCTCGCGGGGGACCACCGTGACGCTCACCGGAACGTCCGCGGTCGAGCGCTCGCCGCGGGTGGCCGTCACGACCATGTCCTCGCTCCGCTTCAGCTGGGGCGAGGCGGCCGCGGGCGTCGGGGTGGGCGTCGGCGCCGGGGAGGCGTCAAGGACCACCTGGGCGGCCCCGGGACCCGCCGCGAGGAGGGCCGCGAGGAGGGCCGCGAGGAGCGCGGGGGCGGCCAGTCCGGGACGGAGCCGCGGGACGGTTCGCACGGTCGGACCGGTTCCGACGGGGAGGAGAGAGGCTTGGGTGGACATAAGTGGCGCGGAATTTAGCACCGGACGCCGCGAGGCCCCCGCCGCCGCTCCTCCGTCAGGGCTTCGGCGGCCGGAGGGCCCTCTCGGCCGCCGCGGCGAAGGAGGGGGGCCAGAACTTCTCGGCGGGGGCGACGGCGTCGAGGGCTCCCCGCCGGACCGCCCAGCGC
>DAOMFB010000190.1:0-6124 GCA_035429585.1 Thermoanaerobaculia bacterium | reverse complement strand
TGCTCGCCGACGAGGATGTGGGCCGGGTGGCACGTGAACCCCTCGCCGAGGCGGGGCAGGGCGGCCCCGAATCCCGACCGGAGGAGGAGGGCGGGCGACCCGACGGCGCCTCCCGCCACGACCACGACCTTCGCGTTCAGGACGTAGTCGCCCGCGGGCCACTCCGACGCCGCGCCCTTCTCGCCCGGCGCGGCCGCGCGGACGCGGACGCAGACCCTTTGCGGCGAAAGCCGCCGCGCCTCGGCGCGGGTCAGGGTCTTCACGCCGTCGCGCTCGGCCGCCGGGAGTTGGACCACGTGCGTCCCCTGCTTGGCTCCGTTCGGACAGCCGAGGTTGCAGAGGCTCGACCCGCGGCACCCCTTCAGGTTCAGGGGGAACTGCTCGGCGTGGTAGCCGGCCTTGTCGCACCCTTCCACGAAGAGGCGGTTGTTGTCGTTGATCAGCTCGGGGGGAAGGAGGTGTACGTTGTTCTCGCCCATGAAGCGCTTCGCGCGGCTCTCCACGTCGGCGTGCACGACGCCCGGCACGTTCCACTTCCCGACGATCCGCTCGGGGGCGACGAGCGAGGTCCCGGTGTAGACGACGGTGGAGCCGCCCCAGGCGCGGCCGAAGGCCAGCGTCATCGTCCCGTCGGCCGTCAGGAAGCCGCCTCCCTCCTCGTAGAGGGCGTCGGCCATGTCGACCTCGCGCCCCGTGAACTCGTCCGGGCGGAGGCGCGCCCCCTGCTCGAGGACGAGGATCCGGTAGCCCGCGCGCGCGAGGGGGCCCAGCCCCTCGGCCACGGTCCCCCCTCCGGCCCCCGACCCGACGACGACGACGTCGTAGCTCTTCTCGATCACGCCGGCGCCGTCCCTCCGGCGGCGCGGCGCGCCTCCCACCCGCCCGGGTCGGCCCGGTAGCCGATCTCGCGGGCGGCCTCGGGGCGCGCGTAATAGCCTAGGAAGATCAGCGTCCTTAGGCCCCAGAACCCGCGCCGCAAGAGGAGGACGGGCGCGTTCTCGAGGCCCGAGAGGAAGGCCGTCCGCGCCGGCGCGGAGAGGCGCGTGAATCGCGCTCCCCGCCGCAGGACCGGAAGGACCTCGATCGCCCGGATCAGCAGCTGAAGCTGCCGCTTGATGGACGCCGGGCGCGGTTCGAGCATCTTCTCGACGAGCCGTTCCAGCTCGTCCCATCCTGCCGCGTCGAGGCGCTCGGCCTCCGGCGCGACGGTCGTCGCGATCGCGCGGAAGGTCTCCCGGACGGGGGAGAGGACCACGCGCGAAGTCTAGCCCTCCTTCGGCCTCCGACGTCGAGATAGACTCTCAAGAGGGGGGAGGATCTGTGGCGAGAACCCTCGTCGACGGGCACGGCCGGCGCATCACGTACGTCCGGATCTCGGTGACCGACCGCTGCAACCTCCGGTGCGTCTACTGCATGCCGGAGAACCAGGCCTTCCGCCCGCTGCCGCACCTGATGACGCGCGAGGAGATCCGCCGGGCGGCGGCGCTCCTGGCGTCGTTCGGGGTGACCAAGGTCCGCGTCACGGGGGGCGAGCCCACGACGCGTCCCGACCTCGTCGAGATCGTCCGGGACCTCGGGGCGATCGGCTTCCCGGGCGGCATCGCCCTCTCCACGAACGGGGTGCTCTTCCCGCGGATGGCGCACGACCTCCTCGCCGCCGGCCTCACGAAGGTGAACGTCTCGCTCGACGCGGCCGAGGCCGAGCACTTCCGGAAGCTCGCCCGCCGCGACCACTTCCAGCCGGTCCTCGACTCGATCGACCTCGCCCTGACGCTGCCGTTCGACTCCGTGAAGGTCAACGCCGTCGTCATCCGGGGCTTCAACGACGACCAGATCCTCCCGCTCGCCGCCATGACCCGGGAGAAGAACCTCGGCGTGCGGTTCATCGAGTTCATGCCCTTCGGCGGCAACGACTGGAAGGACGCCGACTGGATCGGCTGGCGCGAGATCCGGGACCGGCTGGTGGCCGCCGGGTACGAGCTGACGCCGGCCGAGAGGAGCGAGGTGGCGGGCCCCGCCGACGAGTACCGGGTCGTCTCGCCGCTCGGCGAGCACCGCGGCACGGTCGGCTTCATCACCCCAGTCTCGGACCGCTTCTGCGACACCTGCAACCGGATGCGGCTGACGCAGGACGGGTACCTCAAGGGGTGTCTCTTCGGGCACAACGACGTCGACCTGCTCCGTCCGATGCGCGCCGGGGCCTCGGAAGAGGAGCTGGCCGCCGTCGTCGAGAGGGCCGCCGCCGTGAAGGAGGAGCGCCACCCGATGTTCGTCGGGATGCAGAAGAACATGCTCCCGCTTCACGCCCGGAACATGTCGGAGATCGGGGGATAGGTCCCTGCGCATCGCCGTCCTGACGATCTCGGACCGCTCGGCCCGCGGTGAGCGCGAGGACGCGGGCGGACCGGCGGTCGCGGACGCGGCCCGGCGGCTCCTTCCCGCCGCCGAGGTCGTCGTCGCCTCCGTCGTCCCGGACGACGCGCGGGCCATCGGCGCGGAGATCGCCCGCCTCGCGGACGGCGGCGTCGCCGACCTGATCCTGACGACCGGGGGGACGGGGCTCTCGCCCCGGGACGTCACGCCGCAGGCTACGAAGAGCGTCCTCGACTACGAGGTCCCGGGCCTCGCCGAGGCGATGCGCGCGGCGACACGGGCCGCCGTCCCCACGGCCGTCCTCTCCCGGCAGGTCGCGGGCGTCCGGCGGCGGACGCTCGTCGTCAACCTCCCCGGCTCGCCGAAGGGGGCCGTGGAGTGCCTCGGGGCCGTCGCCTCCGTCCTCCCGCACGCCGTCGCGACGCTTCGCGGCGAGGCGGGCGACGCGCACCCGAGGCTATGATCGTCCGGATGTCGGCCGCAGGTAGGCCAGCCCCACGCCGCACGGACACGAGCCCCGACGCCCTGGAATCGAGGTTCGAGGCCTTTGTCCGCATGGGTCCGGACGGTCGCGTCCGAGCGGCGCTCGAGATGAGCGACGACCTTCGGCGCCTGTCCGAGGACGGCGTTCGCATGCGACACCCCGAGTACAGCGACCAGAAAGTCTGGCTCGCCGCGATTCGCATCTGGCTTGGAGACGACCTCTTCTCCCGAGCCTACCCTGGCGAGCGGGTCGAGCCCTGAGCGCCGGCGAGTTCCTTCGGAGGCTGGTGGGGCGGCTCGAACGGGCGGGGATCTGCTACATGGTTTCCGGGTCGTTCGCGAGCGTCCTGTATGGCGAGCCTCGTGCCACCCGCGACGTCGATGTGGTCGTGGACCCCACGGAAGACCAACTGCGCTCCTTCGTGGCGTCGCTCGCGGGCGAGTTCTACGTGAGTCCCGAGGCTGCGGAGGAAGCCCTCCGTGGTCGCTCGATGTTCAACGTGGTCGACCTTCAGACCGGATGGAAGGCGGATCTCATCATCCGGAAGAATCGCCCGTACAGCATCGAGGAATTCCGGCGGCGCCGGCCAGCGACGATTCTCGGCATCGCCCTCGAAGTCGTCTCACCGGAGGATTCCATCCTCAGCAAGCTCGAGTGGGCGAAGAGAAGCGGCTCCGACCGGCAGATCGAGGACGTGGCGGGCGTCATCCGGGTGCAGAGATCGGCTCTGGACCTCGAGTACTTGAGTCGCTGGGCGGTGGACCTCGGCGTCGACGACGTTCTTCGACGGGTCCTGCAGGAGGGCTAGCCCTTCGCCAGGACGTCCAGGGCCTGGCCCAGCCGGGCGATCCCTTCGCGGAAGGTGTCGGTACCGACGGAGAGGCCGAGGCGGAAGTGGGCCGGGCGGCCGAAGAACTCGCCGGGGACGACGGTCGTTTCGTACCTTCCGCGCAGGATCGAGCAGAGCCGTCCGACGTCTCCGGAGAGGAGCTTCGGGAAGACCACCGTGCCGTGGGGCGGGGCGAAGCAGGCGAGGTCCTGCCGGCCGGCCAGGAACTCGCGCAGCACGCCGCGGTTGGTCTCGAGCATCTGGTTGAAGCCTGGCGCCAGGTCGGTGAGCTTCGCGAAGGCGCGAAGGGCGAGCGTCTCGGCGGGATGCGCGTGGTTGACCCCGAACAGGTCGTTCAGCCGCCAGAGGCGCCGGGCCACGTCGGGCTCCGCCAGCACCCACCCGCACCGGAGACCGGAGAGCCCGTACGCCTTCGTGAGGCTCGACGTCGCGACGAACTCCGGCCCCAGAAGGTGCGCCGTGCGCGGCGGCGTCTCGTAGAGCGTCTCGAGGTAAACCTCGTCGACCAGGACGCGCGCCCCCGCCTCCCGGGCGATCCGGGCGAGCTGGAAAAGCGTGTCGTCCGGAATGAGCGCGCTCGAGGGGTTGTGGAGGTTCGTCAGGGCGACGAGGCGGGTGCGGGGGGTGATCGCCCGGGCGACGTCCTCCGGGTCGACGCGGAACTCGTCCTCGGCGCGGCGGATGAAGGGGACGACGTTGGCGCCGAGGAAGCGTGCGGCCGAGAGGATCAGCTCGTAGGTCGGCGCCTCGGCCACGACGTCATCGCCCGGCGAGAGAAGCCCCGCCAGCGCCACGAAGTTCGCCATCGACGTGCCGGGAAGGTGGACGACGGAATCGCGCGACGTCCCGAACCGGTGGGCGATCGTCTCGAGGAGCGGCGTAAAGCCGTAGCCGTCGGTGCCGTCCGTCTCCACGTCTTGCAGCGTCGCCCCGAGCGCCGAAAGCGGCTGGTCGGGCACGCCGCTCCGCGCCAGGTTGTAGCGGGCGGCCGAGCGGGTCTTGGCCCACTCCATGTATGGCGAGGCGGTGGTGCGCGTCATGGCTTCCGGCTCCAGAGAAGATACGCCGGAACGCCCGAGAGGAGGATCCCCATTCCTGCGGCGGAGTTGGCGGGGTACCGGAGCCAGGTGCTGCCGACCACGTAGAGACAGGCCGCCGTGAAGATCAGGGTCGTGGCGGGGTGGCCCGGCAGGGCGACGCGGGGAAGCGCGCCGGGGCGCCTCCGGAAGACGAAGAGCGCCGCCCCGGTCGCCGCGAAGAAGAGGCCGTCCACCGACATCACGAACGCCAGGATCTGCTCGTACCGGCCGGAGAGGGCCAGCGCCGCCGCGACGCCCGCCTGCAGCAGGATCGCCACGGCCGGCACCCGGCTTCGCGGCGTCAGCTCCGCCACCTTCCGGAAGAAGACCCCGTCTCGCGCCATGGCGAAGTAGGCGCGGGGGAGCGTCAGGACGCCGTGCGAGAGGAACCCGAGCGTGGAGACGGCGATCCCGAAGGCGATCAGCTTCCCGCCGGCCGGGCCGAGCGCTCGCGTCATCACGTCGGAGGCCGGCGTCCCGGTCGCCGCGAGACCCCCGGCTCCGAAGACGCGGACCGACACCCAGGCCACCGACACGTACAGGACGATCACCCCGGCGACGCCCCAGAGGAGGCCGCGCGGCAGGTCGCGCTCCGGGTTCTTCAGCTCTTCCGCCGCGAAGCCGGTGTTCTGGTAGCCGCCGTACGCGAAGAAGACCGGCACCAGAGCGGCGCCGAACGCTGCGACGAGGCCGGACGCGGGGAGCGCCGACACGGCATCCGGAGTGGCGGCGGGTGCCGCGGCCGCCAGGAAGCCGACGAAGACCAGGATCGCGATGGCGGCGGCCTTCGTCACCATCAGCGCCGACTGCAGGCTCCCGCCCGCGCGGACGCCGAGCAGGTTCACGGCGGCGACCGCCGCGAGCGTGGCCACGGCCACGGCCCCCTCCGGCGCCGCAAGGCCGGTCAGCACCTTCAGGTACCGGGCGAAGGTCATGGCGACGGCCGCCTGCCCGCCGCTGCCGGTCACGAGCAGGAGCGTCCAGCCGTAGAGGAACCCCAGCAGCGGGTGCCACGCCTCGCGCAGGTAGGCGTACTGCCCGCCCGCCTCCGGCAGCCGCTCGGCCAGCTCGGCGTACAGGAAGGCTCCGATCATCGCGATCGCCCCGCCGGCCGCCCACGCCAGGACGCTCGCCGCGGCGGAGGGAACCTCGCGTGCCACGACCGAAGGGTTGACGAAGATGCCGGCCCCAACCATCCCGCCCATGACGATCATCGCGGCGTCGAACGGGCCGAGCCGCCGCGCGAGGGCGAGGGGGCGATCGCTCATCGGGAGAGGCGGCGAGTCTACAACCCGCCGGCGTGACGCGACGGAGATTCCTGGCGATGAGCGCGGCCTT
>DAOMFB010000189.1:0-6152 GCA_035429585.1 Thermoanaerobaculia bacterium | reverse complement strand
CTTTCGTTCACGTTGCCGGTGGAACCTTCGCCTGAAGCGCGCGAGGCGGCCGTCGGCGATCCGCGGCGCCAGCACCGCGAACCGCTCGTGGCTCCGCGCCTCGATGAGCGCGCAGACGAGGAGGAGGTCGAGGCCGCGCTCCGGCTCCCGCGCGGTCCGACAGGCGGCCTTGAGCGCGGCCGCGTAGGGGTTCCGCCGGCGCGGCGAGAGGACCGCCCCGAACCGGCGCGCCTCCTTCGTGGCCCGCCGGAAGTGGCGCAGTTCCTCGACGGCGAGGGCGGACAGCCGGTCGACCAGCCGGACGTCCTGCGGGTAGAAGCCGACGAGCGAGAGCGCGGCGACCGCGGCCTGGAGCTCGCAGGCCGCGTGGTCGGCGAGGAGCTCGGGCAGGTGCGCCGCCGCCCGCTCCGCCCACGCCGCGGGGGTTCTCGAGAGGAGACGGATCTCCGGAAGGGACGTCATGCGGCCTCGGTCGCCGCCTCCGGCGCCGCGGCGGGCCCGGAATCCCCGGCGGCGCGGGAGAGCCACGCCGAGGCGGCGCCGAGGTACGCCGTCCGCGCGGCGATCCGGAAGAGGACGACGAGCTGCTGGAGGCCGAGGAGGGTCCAGAACTGCGAGCGGTCCGCGCCGTCCCACGCCGCCCCGAAGAGGCCCCAGAGGACGAGGGGGAGGATCCCGGCGGCGCCGAAGTGGATCTCGAGCGCCAGCGTTCGCCCCGGGTGCCGGAGGACGAAGCCGAGGCCCCGCCCGAGGGCGGCCGCCACGTTCGTCGAGCCGGAGAGCCCCATCGCGGCGCGGCTGTACTGGACGACGACGCGGACGATGCCCGCGACGGCGAGGAAGGCGAGGAGACGGAGGAGCGTCACGGCGATCGCCTGCCACTCGTACCGGAAGTCGCCCGGGTCGTAGAGGAGCCCGGTCCCGACGTAGATCCACCGCCACGCCGCGACGATCAGCCCGGCGGAGAGGAGGCCGAAGAAGAGCGACGGCAGGGCGAACTTCCCGCAGTCGGCCCCGAACGCCGCGAGGCTCGTCCGCTCCTCCGCCGCGCCGAAGCGCCCGGCGAAGCCTCCCGCCAGGACCGCCGCGAGGGCGGCGGCGAGGAGGCCGAAGGCGATCGCCGACCCGGCGAGCCCCTCCTTCGGGAGGAGCGACGAGAGCTTCGCCGTGGCCGAGGTGCCGGTCGGCGTCGCGCCCGTGACGAGGTCCTCCAGCTTTCCGACGTCGCCGAGGACGTCGGGGCGGATCCGCGTGAAGTGGGAGAAGAAGAGCGGGTCGGCCGCCGTCGCCATCCGGTCGGCCCACGGGCTCCGGTCGAGGGTCCGGTGGAGGGCCGTGGCGGCGGGCCGGACGAGAACGGCCGCGAGGGCCGCGTTCAGGGCGAGGGCGACGAGGAGCGCCTTCCACGTCGCCGCCGCGGAGAGGACGCCGCGCAGGGCGAGGGCCGCCGCGCCGTCGCGTCTCATCGCGGCACCGCCGCGACGCCGAGGAGGGCGAAGAACTCGAGCGCGTTCTGCGCCCAGAAGCGGAGCCGCATCGACCACCGGTCCGCGGCGCGCGCGTCGCTCTCGACCGTGAGCCCGTTGTTCAGGAGGTTCACGTCGAGGAGGAGCTTCCGGTCGGGGTCGACCCGCGCCGCGAGGAGCTTCGGGCCCGTGGCCCGGTAGCGGATCCAGCGGTCCTTCCCGTTCCACGCCGTCCGGAAGACGTGCCCGCCCTCGAACGTCATCTCGACGTCGACCGGCCAGACGGCCTCGCCCATCCGGCGGACGACGACGACCGACTCCCAGCTCCCCGGACCCTTCCCGGACCCGGCCGGGCTGAACGTCCGGTCCGGTCCCTCGCCCACCCAGCCGGTCGGCGGGGCCGCCTTCCGCGTCGAGACCGAGCCGACGGCGTAGTCGAAGGTGTTCGAGGTGTCCCACGCCTCGCGCAAGAGGGCGTCCGCCTCCTCGCCGGCCACCTCCCGGACGACGCGCCGGAAGTCCGCCGCGGTCGGATGGCGGAAGGCGAAGCGGGTGGCGTACGTCTTCATCACGGCGGCCCAGGTCGCCTCGCCCAGCGTCCGCTCCGCCGAGGCGAGCGCGAGGGCGGTCTTCGAGTAGGCGTTCGTCCGGATGGCTGTCCCGTCGAGCTGCCGGAACGAGGGCTGGCTCGTGGCGTCGGACCGCGAGGCGAGCTGCCAGTCGAGGTACCGCTCCGACCCGAATTCGGGACGGGGGAGAAGGAGCGACCGGAAGACGACGGGGATTCCGTAGAAGCGCTTCACGAGGGGCGCGCCCGGGAAGGCCGCGCGCATCGTGACGTCGGCGGCGTAGGTGTTGAAGCCCTCGTCGAGGTGCGCCTCCTCGAACTCGTTCGACGCCAGGAGGCCGTAGAAGATCTGGTGGCCGAACTCGTGGACCGTCACCCCCTCGGGGCTCCCCGTTCCGGCGGGAGCGAGCCAGGCGACGCCGCCCGTGAAGAGCGTGGGGTACTCCATCCCCCCGGAGGCGGCGCCCCACGGCGGGTCGACGATCGTCACCTGGGGATAGGGGTACGGGACGTAGCGCGCGCCGTACGTGCGAAGCCCGGCGCGGGTCGCGGCGAAGTACCGGTTCTTCACGCGCCGGTGGTCGGGCTGGAGAAGGAGGATCATCTCCACGTTCGGCAGCCCGGGCTCGCTGAAGGTCTCGCGGTAGACCTCGTACCGCGGCGAGGCCGTCCAGGCGAAGTCGTGGACGTCCTCGGCGACGAAGCGGACCTTCACGCCGCCGGCGACGTCCGTCTCCTCCTTCTGCACGCCGGAGGCCCCGACCTTTCCCTTCATCTCCTTCGGCAGGGTCAGCGTCACGTCGTAGTCGCCGAAGTCGGCGAAGAACTCGGTTCCGGCGTGGAACTGGTGGACGTTCCAGCCGGCGTCGGTCGCCACGCCGAGCTTCGGGAACCACTGCGCCCCCATGACGAAGTCGTCCTTCCAGCCGGTGCGGGCCAGCGTGCGGGGGAGCTTCGCGGCCCAGTCGAGGGAGAAGCGGAGGGTCTCGCCCGGGCCGACCGGCGTCGGGAGCGGGACGCACGCCACCGTCCGGTCGTCGGCGTTCCCGTCGTCCGGCGCGACGTATCGGAGCCCCTTCGTCAGGTCGGTCCCGTCGGCGAGCGCGATCCGGTGGATCTCGCTCCAGCCGAACCACTGGGCCGACGTCCCCTTCCGGCGCGCCCGCCCGACCCCGTCCTCGTTCTCCCGGAGCCACGTGGAGCGGTCATTCCGCCAGGCGTTCAGGTAGAGGTGGAAGCAGAGATCCGGGAAGGGGCGCGACGTCCGGTTGACGAACGTGACGGCCGACGTCCCGGCGAGCGCGTGGTTCGTGCCGTCGTACGTCACGTCCATCGCGTAGGAGGCCACGGGCGGGACGCGCCCGCCGGCGAGAAGGGGCGCCGCGAGAAGACAGACGGCGGCCGGGAGGAAGCGGGCGCGGAGAGACGTCACGGCGGGCGATGCTAGCAGGGGAGGGCGGCGCCGCCCGCCCGCCTAGAATCGGCTTCGTGGGTCCGAAAGCCAGGGATGCCGCCGCACGGGCTGCCGAGCTGCGCGCCGAGATCCGCCGGCACGAGCGCCTCTACTACGTCGAGGACCGGCCGGAGATCACGGACGCCGAGTTCGACGCCCTGATGCGGGAGCTCCGGGCGCTGGAGGCGGAGCACCCGGAGCTGGCCACCCCCGACTCGCCGACGCAGCGGGTCGGGGGGGCGCCGGTCTCCGAGCTGCCGAGCGTCCGCCACGAGGTGCCGCTCCTCTCCCTCGACAACGCCTACGACGAGACGGAGCTGAAGGCGTGGCTCGCGCGCGTCGCCGACCGGCTGGACGGCCGGACGCCCGGGATCGTCTGCGAGCTGAAGATCGACGGCCTCTCGGTCTCGCTCGTCTACGAGAACGGCGTCCTCGCGCGGGCCGCCACGCGCGGCGACGGAACCACCGGCGAGGACGTGACGCCGAACGTGAGGACGATCCGGAGCGTCCCGCTCCGGCTCCACGCCCGGCGGGTCCCGCGCCTCCTCGAGGTGCGGGGCGAGGTCTACTTCCCGAAGGCCTCCTTCCGGGCCCTGAACGAGGCGCGGGAGGAGGCCGGGGAGGCCCTGTTCGCGAACCCGCGGAACGCGGCGGCCGGCTCGCTCCGCCTTCTCGACGCGCGGATCACCGCGTCGCGCCGGCTGGACGCGTTCCTCTACGCGGTCGCCCGGTGGGACGGGGAGAGCCCGCCCGAGACGCAGCATGAGGTCCTGAAGCGCCTGGAGGAGCTCGGCTTCAGGGGGAGCCCGCACACGCGGCGGGTGGACGGGACGTTCGAGGAGATCTGGAAGTTCCTCCTCGAGGCCCAGCGGATGCGGACCGGCCGGGACCTGGACTTCGAGACGGACGGCGTCGTCCTGAAGGTGGACTCCCTCGCCGACCAGAAGCGGCTCGGCGCCACGGCCAAGAGCCCCCGCTGGGCGCTCGCCTACAAGTTCCCGCCGGAGGAGGCGACGACCGTCGTCACCAACATCGTCGTCCAGGTGGGGCGGACGGGCGTCCTCACGCCCGTGGCGGAGTTCGAGCCGGTGCTCCTCGCGGGGACGACGGTGAAGCGCGCGACGCTCCACAACATGGAGGACCTCTCCCGCAAGGACGTCCGCGTCGGCGACACCGTCGCGGTGGAGAAGGGGGGCGACGTCATCCCCAAGGTGACGCGCGTCCTCCTCGACCGGCGGCCGCGCGGGGCCCCGGAGTTCGTCCTGCCGGCGCGCTGCCCGTCGTGCGGCGAGAAGGTCGTGAAGGCCGAGGGGGCCGTGGCCGTCCGGTGCGTGAACCCCTCGTGCCCGGCGCAGGCGAAGGAGGCGATCCGTCACTTCGTCGCGCGCCGGGCGATGGACGTCGAAGGGCTGGGCGACGAGCGGATCGACCAGCTGCTCGCCGCGAAGCTGATCTCCGACGTGGCGTCGCTCTACGACCTCGAGGCCGCCCGCCTCGCCGCCCTCGAGCGGTGGGGGGAGAAGTCCGCGGCGAACGTCCTCGGGCAGATCGGGAAGTCGAAGGAGGCGGGCCTCGCCCGCCTGCTGTTCGGCCTCGGGGTCCGGCAGGTCGGGGAGAAGACCGCGAAGGTCCTCGCGCGGCGCTTCGGCTCGATGGCGGCGCTCGCGGCGGCCTCCGAGGACGAGCTGACCGCGGTCCCGGAGATCGGTCCCGAGACGGCGCGCGGGATCCGCGACTGGTTCGGGAGCTCCCGGAACGCGGCCCTCCTCGAGAAACTCGGACGGCACGGGATCCGTATGACGGAGAGCCCGGCCGGGCCGTCCGGGGAAGGTCCGCTCTCCGGCGGCGTCTTCGTCCTGACGGGGACGCTGGCGCGGCGGACCCGCGACGAGGCCTCGGCGGCCATCGAGGCGGCGGGCGGAAAGGTGACCACGAGCGTGTCGAAGAAGACGACGGCGGTGATCGCCGGCGCGGACGCCGGATCGAAGCTCGACAAGGCGCGGGCGCTGGGCGTGCCGGTCTGGTCCGAGGAGGAGCTCGAGAAGGCCCTCGGGGGAACGGCTTGAGCGCCGCGTCGGAGCCCCTCGTCCTCGTCGTGGACGACGACGCGGGAAGCCGGAAGGCGATGGCGCTGGCCCTCCAGACGGACGGCCAGCGGGTGGAGGAGTTCGGCGACGCGGCCTCGGCCCTCGCGCGGGCGGCCGAGGACGCCTCCGTCGCCCTCGTCGTCACGGACCTGAAGATGCCGGGGAAGACCGGCCTCGACCTGGCGACGGAGCTGGCCGCGGCCCGCCCCGACGTCTCGGTCCTCCTCGTGACGGCCTTCGGGGACGTGGAGACGCTCCTCGCCGCCCGGGCCCTCGGCACCGTCGACTACGTCGCCAAGCCGGTGGCCAAGGACGACCTCCGCCTCCGGGCGCAGGCGGCCCTCCGGCGCTCGCGGCAGGCGGGGGAGATCCGCGACCTCCGCGAGCGCCTCGACAAGCGATACGGCTTCGAGGCGATCCTCGGGATCTCGCGGCCGATGGAGCAGCTCTTCGAGCGGCTCCGGGTCGTCGCCCCGACGCGGACGACGGTCCTCGTCGTCGGCGAGTCGGGGAGGGGCAAGGAGCTCGTCGCGGGGGCGCTCCCCCGCTGGCGTTCCCGGGCCGGGGTCGTCCTCCTC
>DAOMFB010000188.1:0-6191 GCA_035429585.1 Thermoanaerobaculia bacterium | reverse complement strand
CGGCGAGAGCCGCGGCCGCGGGGACGGCGACCCTCGACAGCGGCGTCCTCTCGGGCCTCGGCGCGCGGAACGTCGGATCGGCCACGATGAGCGGCCGGATCTCGGCCCTCGCCGCCCGGAACGACGGCGGGAAGACGACCTACTTCGTGGGGGCCGCGAGCGGGGGCGTCTGGCGGTCGCTCGACGGCGGGACGACCTTCCGCCCCGTCTTCGACCGGATGCCGGTCCAGTCGATCGGCGCGATCGAGCTCGACCCGACGAACCCGAAGACGGTCTGGGTCGGGACGGGCGAGAGCTGGGTCCGGAACTCCGTCTCCGTCGGCGACGGGATCTACAAGTCGACGGACGGCGGCGAGACGTGGAAGAACATGGGGCTCCCCGAGTCGGAGCGGATCGTCCGGATCCTCGTCCACCCGAAGGACGGGAACGTCGTCTACGCCTGCGTCCCCGGAAAGCTCTGGAGCGACAGCCCCGACCGGGGCCTGTACCGGACGTCGGACGGCGGCCAGAGCTGGTCGCTGATCCTCAAAGGATCGAACCTCTCGACCGGATGCGGCTCGGTCACGATGGACCCGAAGGACCCCGAAGTCCTCTTCGCGTCTCTCTGGGACTTCCGCCGCAAGGGGTGGACCTTCCGTTCCGGCGGCGACGGCCCGAGCGCCCCGAGCGGCAGCGGCCTCTTCCGGACGTCCGACGGCGGGAAGAGCTGGACGCCGCTGACCGCCGCGGCGAACAAGGGGCTCCCGCCCGCGCCGTGGGGGCGCGTGGAGGTCGCGATCGCCCCGTCCGACCCGAAGATCGTCTACGCCCTCGTCGAGGACACCGACTCCGCCCTCTACCGCTCCGCCGACGGCGGCGCCACCTGGGAGAAGCGCGACAAGAGCCAGGGGATGGTCTGGCGTCCCTTCTACTTCGCCCGGCTCGTCGTCGACCCGAAGAACCCCGACAAGGTCTGGAAGCCGGGCCTCGGCCTCACGGTGAGCGAGGACGGCGGCCGGAGCTTCGCCTACAGCGGCGGGCGCGCCCACGGCGACTGGCACGACGTCTGGGTCGACCCGGACAACCCGCAGCACGTGGCCGGCGGGGACGACGGGGGGTTCTGGATCTCGTGGGACGGCGGGACCCGCTGGTGGAAGACGGGCAACCTCCCCGTTTCGCAGTTCTACCACGTGAGCGCCGACGCGAAGGACCCGTACCAGGTGTACGGCGGCCTGCAGGACAACAGCAACTGGGCGGGGGACTCCGCCTACCCCGGCGGCATCACGAACTCGCGGTGGGAGAACCTCGGCGGGGGCGACGGCTTCTGGGTCGTCGTCGACCCGTCCGACCCTCACGTCGTCTACGCCGAGTCGCAGGGGGGGTACGTCACCCGGGTCGACCGGCGGACCGGCGTCGCCCGCGACGTCCAGCCGAAGGCGGGGTACAGGGAGAAGCTCCGCTTCAACTGGAACACGCCGATCGCCGCGAGCCCGACGGACGGCCGGTCCGTCTACATCGGCGCGCAGTTCCTCTTCCGGACGCGCGACAAGGGCGACACGTGGGAGCGGATCTCCCCCGACCTGACGACGAACGACCCGGAGAAGCAGAAGCAGGAGGAGTCCGGCGGCGTCACGGTCGACAACTCCTCGGCCGAGATGCACACGACCATCTACGCGATCAGCGAGTCGCCGAAGGACCCGGGCGTGATCTGGGTCGGGACCGACGACGGCAACGTCCAGCTGACGCGCGACGGCGGGAAGAGCTGGACGAACGTGGCCCCGAACGTCCCCGGCCTCCCGAAGGGGTCGTGGGTGAGCTGGGTCGAGGCGAGCCGCTTCGACGCCGGCACCGCCTACGCGGCCTTCGACCGCCACACGTACGGCGACACGGCGCCGTGGGCGTACCGGACGACGGACTACGGGAAGAGCTGGACGCGGATCGTCGGCCCCGCGAGCGGCGTCCGCGGCTACGCCCACGTGATCCGGGAGGACACGGTCAAGCCGTCGCTCCTCTTCCTGGGCACCGAGCTCGGTCTCTGGATCTCCGTGGACGGCGGGGGACGCTGGGCCGAGTTCAAGGGCGGGGAGTTCCCGAGCGTCGCCGTCCGCGACCTCCTGGTCCACCCGCGCGAGAACGACCTCGTCATCGGAACGCACGGGCGCGGCATCTGGATCGTGGACGACATCACGCCCCTCCGCGCGCTGACGCCCGAGCTCCTCGCGAAGGACGCCGCCTTCCTTCCCGGCCGCCCCGTCCAGCAGCGAATGGGCGCGACGGGCGGGTGGGTCGAAGGGGACGCCGCCTTCGTCGGCGAGAACCCGGCCGGCGGCGCCGTCATCACCTGGTACCAGCGGACCCGCCACCTCCTCGGGCCGATCAAGCTCGAGATCCTCGACGGCTCCGGGAAGGTCGTCGCGACGCTCAACCCGCCCAAGCGGCGCGGCGTCAACCGCGTCACCTGGTCGATGCAGGTGCCGCCGCCGCGGGTTCCCCGGGCGGCGACCCTCGCCTTCGGCGCCTCACAGGGGCCGCGGGTCCTCCCCGGCGTCTACAGGGTCCGCCTGACGAAGGGGAGCGAGGTGATCGAGGGGACGCTGCCGATCGGCCTGGACCGCCGCGCCCCCTACACGGAAGCCGACCGGAAGGAGCAGTTCGAGGCGGCGATGCGGGTCCACGCTCTCTTCGGAGAGATGAGCGCGCTCGTCGAGAAGATCGAGGCCGCGCGGGGCGCAACCGCCGCGAAGGCCGGGGGGCTGCCGGACTCGGACCCGTCGAAGGCGAAGCTCCAGGCGCGCTCCGGCCGGCTCGAGGAGATCCGGAGGAAGATCGTGGCGACGAAGGAGGGGGGCGCCATCACCGGCGAGGAGCGGATCCGGGAGCACGCCGACATCCTCTATTCGGCGCTCCTCGGCTGGGAGGGGAAGCCGGCCCGCTACCAGGTGGAGCGGATCGACGCCCTCACGCGCGAGCTCGCCGACGTCGCGAAGGAGTTCGCCGCCCTGCCACCCGAATGATTCAGGTGAATCAGGCGCGGGATCCGGCGTTTTCCCCAAGAATCAGGGGTTAGGGTTCCCGAGAACGTCATTCAAAAGGAGAGAAAGATGAAGAAGACCACCGCCGCCGTCGCCGCGATCACCGCCCTCGCCCTCGGAAGCACCGGCCTCGCCACGATGGAGATGCAGAAGGAGTACAAGGCGAAGGACCCCGCCGCCAACTGCGCCACCTGCCACACGGAGAAGATGCCGAAGAAGGAGACCGCGGGTCTGAACGACTTCGGGAAGACCGTGCAGGCCGCCAAGGGCAAGGACGGGAAGATCGACTGGTCGAAGGTCAAGGCCCCCGAGAAGAAGTAGGGCCGACCTCTCCGCTCCTCGCGGCCGGATCGCGTCCGGTCGCCGCAACGCCCCCGGGCTTCGCGCCCGGGGGCGCTTCGTTTTGCGTCAGCCGATCGTTGACAGCTCGTAGAGGTAGTCGACGTACGAGCGGACGGCGCCGTCGAAGCCGGCGAACCGGGGGGTTCGGGACTCGATCACGTAGTACTCGTCCGGCGCGTGCGCCCCGCTGCCGTGGCCGAGGCCGAAGTGGGCGGCCGGCAGCCGGAGCGGCTCCCCCGTGAAGAGGTAGCCCGGGTAGGAGCCGGGGCTCCGGGGCCAGAGGACCGGATCGAGCCCCGCGCGCCGAAAGACCGCGATCTGCGCCCGGATGACGGCCGCGTCCGCCGGCGTCGACGTTGGGTCGTAGCCGCCGGTCGGCTTCACCTCGATGTCGCCGAAGCCCTTCCGCGCCAGGTGCGCCCGGAGCGCGGCCACGGCTCCGTCCCGCGTCATGTCGGGGACGAGGCGCAGGTCGAGCTTGGCGGTCGCCCGGCTCGGGAGGACGGTCTTGCCCCCGGGCCCGGTGTACCCGGCGACCAGCCCCTCGATGTTCACGGTCGGGGCGAAGAAGAGCCTATCGACGGCGGCGCGCCAGGGCCGGTCGCCGGCCCACCGGTCGGCGGAGGCGAGCTGTTTCGCGATCGACTCGTCGAGTCGGGCGGCCGCTGCGTCGCGCATCGCCTTCTCGGCGGCGTTCGGCGGGAGGGCGTCCTTCGCGAACCCCTCGATCGCCGGGTCGCCGTCGGCCGTCACCAGGGTCGAGAGCGCCTGGACGAGGTGGAAGGCGGGGCTGTCGAGCCAGGCCCGGTTGGCCGAGTGGACGTCCTTCTTCGGGCCGCGACCCCAGGCCGCGCCGCTCGCGACGAGCTCCAGCTCCACGACGCCCTTGGCCCCGAGGGAGACCACGACCGAGCCGTCGGGCTCCTGCTCCGCCGACGGCATGAAGACGCCGAGGCAGCGCGCGAGCGCCGCGCTCACCTCGGGGCGCCGGACGACCTGGTGGAAGTGAGACGAGCCGATCTCCTCCTCCCCTTCCGCCACGAGGACGAGGTTGACCGGGGGCTTTCGTCCGGCTCCGCGGATCGCGTGCAGGGCCGCGAGGAAGGCCGCTTCCGGCCCCTTCTGGTTCACGGCGCCCCGCCCCATCAGGACCTTTCCGAAGCCGGGCTTGTCGACGAGGGCGGCGGCCCACGGCGGCGAGGACCATTCGGCGGGATCCGCCTGCTTCACGTCGTACATGAAGTAGAGGCCGACCGTCCGCTTCGCGGCGGCGTCCAGCGTCGCGAAGACGCCGGGCTGACCGTCCGTGGGGACGCGGGCGACGTTCTGGAAGCCCGCCTCGCGGGCGAGCCGCATCATCAGCTCGCACCCTTCGGCCATCCCGCGGTTCTCGGCCGCGATCGACGGCTGGCGGACCCACTCCTGGAGGCGCTGGACCGCCTCGCCGTGCCGCCTCTCGATCTCGGCGTAGACGGGAGAGAGGCCGTCGTCGGAGAGGGCGAATCGCGGCAGAGCCAGCGCGGCGGCGGAGGCTGAAAGAAGTTCGCGGCGCGATAGAGATGACATGCGCCGGAGTCTGGCGTGGGCCCGGCGCCGTCCGTGGCGGCTTCAGAGCGACTTGCCGACCGAGTGGACAATCGCCCGGGAGTCGATCACGGGGGCCAGCTTTCCGTCAGTGTAAGGGAGGCAGGCCGCATTGCTCAGCCGGACTTCGCAGCTGAGATAGGCCAGCCCCTGTTCGACGAGCCTCAGGACGAATCCGCGGGTGGCGAAGGCCGCGAGCCCGCGCCGGCGGAGCTCGCGGCGGACGAAGAGGAGGGCCACATGACCCGTGTCGGGGGCGGCGCGAAACCCCAGCATGCAAGCCGCCACCTCCCCGTCAAGCGCCACCAGCGTCGCAAGGGTCGGATCGTTGGCGGCCGGCAGGACGTTGGCCGGCGCCAGCCCGGACTCCTCGCCGAGCTCCAGCAGGGGCCCGAGCCGCTCGGCGCTGTACGGGACGACCTCCGCGCCCTCACAGGGGAGGTACAACGCGGGCGACTCGAGAAGGCGCGCCGTCCGGTAGCGGAGCTCGAGGACCGGCTGGCCCGGGAGGGGCTCGAAACCACGCCGCCGGAGCAGCCGGTCCGTCGCTTGGCTGTGAGGGCGATCCCCGCGGTAGGCCGCGACGAGCCGCGAGACGCCGCGCGCCCTCAGGTTCTCCTCGAGCTCGGCCAGCATCCGCGTCGCGAGGCCGCGCCGGCGCGCGCGCTCGATGACGGCGACGGAGAGGAGACGCGCGGCCCCCGCGTCGGCCAGCCCCACCAGCGCCAGGCCCCACGGCTCGCCCAGGACGTCCGCGCCGACCGCCACGGCACGTCCCTTCGGTCCGAGGTCGAGAAGATCACGCCGGTACCGCGGAAACGCGAGCGCCACATAGGCGAGAGCGTTCTCGGGCCCGAGCAACCCGACCGAGAGCACCGGACGCCCTACTTGGAGTGGAGGATTGAGCCGTTGTGCACCAGGAGACCGCCCACGAAATAGGTGTGCGCGCACTCGACCTCGAAGTTGTAGACCGGCTCGAAGCGATCGGTCGTTTCGAGCCCAAGCAGGCGGCGCGGCGCCTCTCCCTGAGCGAAATCGAAATGCAAGAGCTCGGCACCCGGAGCCAGATCGCGGATGGCGCACCACCGGCCCGCCGAGTAGAAGGGGTGGTTGGTGGTGAGGAGCAGGTCGTGTCCCACCCCCGCGACGACCGCCCGGTGGATCGGTTCCGCGGCGTGGTGGAGCACCTTCGTCACCGGATTGGCCGCCACCCGCCCCAGCTTCTCGTCGTAAGACAGCACCGCGCTCCCGACC
>DAOMFB010000187.1:0-6224 GCA_035429585.1 Thermoanaerobaculia bacterium | reverse complement strand
TCCAGCCACGCCGGAAGGACGAGCAGGGCCGCGTCCGGCGCCTCCAGGCGCCGCTCGACGTGGAAGTGCCCCACGAGAAGCCGGTCGTAGCCGGCCCCGCGCGCCCGGCGCGCCTCCGCGAGGAGCTCGGCTTCGGGAAGGCGCGACTTGTGCCTGAAGTTCGTCCGGTAGAGGCGCTTCTCCGTCTCGCCGACGATCGCCCGGGCGAGCGGCCCGGGGAGGACGCCGAGCGCCGCCTTCGAGACCGGATTCTTGGAGAGGACGCGCCAGAACCGGTACGGGAGGTCGCGGGTGTTGACCCGGTCGCCGTGGACGAAGGCGTACCGCGTTCCCCCGACCTCGAGGCCGTCGGTCTCGCCGTACGCGGCGAAGGAGCCGGCGAATCGCGTGCCGGCGAGGAAGAAGTCGCGGTTGCCCTCGACGTACCGGAGCGAGACGCCGCCCGTCGCGAGGTCGCGCCACGCCCCGAGTACCGTCCGGACGAGCGGCGTCTCGAACCTCGCGTCGCCGATGAAGTAGTGAAAGATGTCGCCGAGAAGGACGACCGTCCGGAAGCCCCTCCGGGTCACGTCGGAGAGGGCCTCGAGGAAGTCCTCCGCGTCCCGCTCCGCCTGGCCGAGGTGGGCGTCCGCGAAGACGGCGACGCCCCCGGTCACGCGGTGCGGCGGCGGGAACGGCGTCACGGCCTCATCTTAGCCGCCCCGGAAACGAAAGGGCCCCGGTCGCCCGGGGCCCGGAGGAGACGATTCGGAACGGCGGCCTAGAAGGCCTTCCAGTGGGCGAAGAGGCCGACGCGGCTGGCGCTGTAGTCGCCGTACGTGTAGACGGTCTCCGTGTACTTGTCGTAGGCCCACTCGGCCACCAGCGAGAACGCCTTGATGATCGGGACCTCGAGCGTCCCGCGGAAGCGGTCGATCTTGAAGTCCATTGAGCCGGTGTTCTTGAACTCGCCGCCCGAGGCCTGGAGCGTGAGGAGCTTGAGGTTCAGCGAAAGGCCGCCCTCGAGCGAGTAGCCGTGCTCCACCATCGTCGACGGGACGACGAGCATGTTCTGGGGGGTGAGGATGGGGATGAAGGAGTTGGACCAGAAGGCGTTTCCGGAGAAACGGAGGGTGAGGGCGGAGATCGGCAGGATGTCGATGTCGCCGCCGTACTGCTGGTACTTGCCGTTGGAGTCGATGCCCGGCTGGTTGTTGGACTGCCAGGTCCACTGGCCCGTGCCCGAGATCCGGAGGTACTTCAGCGTGCTGAAGGTGAGCCGGGCCCGCCAGGTCGAGCGGCTCGTGAAGTCCGTCCGCAGGATCGCCTGGTCGGCCTGGTCGCCGCGGTACTCGGCGTCCAGGACGACGCCGGCCAGCGAGAAGGTCATGCCGGCGTCGTAGGTGTTGATCGACCGGTTGTACTCGCCGGACTGCCCGCCGGGGACGACGATCTCGGCCACGCTCTCGGAGACCGTCACGTCCTGCTTCGTGTGGGAGTAGGTGAAGCGGAGGCCGAAGGGACCGGCCTGCCGGTAGATGGCGCCGAGGTCGAAGACCTCGTCGGTCCGCTCGAGGCCGTTCGTGATGTTCAGGATCTGGGAGATGTTCGGGGTCGACGCGCCCGCGTAGTTCCGGGTGTTGTAGAGGACGGTCGAGAGGAGCTCGAACCCGGTCTGCTCGCGGCTCTTCTCCATCCAGCCGCCGAAGACCTCCAGCTTGGGGGCGAGGGTCAGCTCGGCCCGGGCGGATCCCCGCCAGTTCTTGGCGGTGACGTTGGAGGTGTAGGTCGAGTTCAGCCCGCCGAAGAAGGTGGCCAGCGCGGTGCTGGCCCAGTTGCCGTCGCCCGCCTCGTAGCCCGACGACTCGGTGCCCGCGTTGGCCCGCGCGTACGTGCCGAGGATCTTCCCGAAGCAGCCGAGCTGGACGACCGCCGAGGCCGTCGTCACCGGGACGTTGATGTTGGTCTCCGCGGTGCGGGTGTAGGAGATCGCCGAGAGCTGCTGGCCGAGGAAGGCGGTCGAATTGTTCCCGGCGCCGGCTCCCGGCGTCAGGACCGACGTGTCCCAGCCGCGGGAGACCCGCCACCCCTGCATGAAGTAGACGGCCACGGGGCCGGCGTTCAGGTCGAAGCCGATCCGCGGCTCCTCGTCGTAGGTCCGGAAGCTCTGGTTCAGCCTGAACTCGTCGCCGCCCATGTAGACGGTCGAAGTGGACGGTCCGGAGTAGAGGTTGTATGTGTAGCCGAGGATCGGCGTGAAGACGGCGCCGGGGAGGATGCGGAGCTCGGCGTCGTAGACGTTGCGGAGCGTCTCCCAGGTGTGCTGCCCGGGGATGATCCCCTGGTTCAGGAGCGGGTTCGCGAAGGCCGGCAGGGCGCTGAACATCTGCCAGCGGGCGTAGGAGAACTTGAACTGGTAGATCCCGCTCTTGCCGATCTCCAGCTTCGCCGAGCCCGCGGGGCCGGCGCCGATGTCGCTCACGTCGATGCGGAGCTTGTCGAAGAAGCCCGCGTCCGCCCCGTTGCCGGCGGAGAGGGTGAACGAGCGGAGGAGGAAGCCTTCCCGCTCGTTGATCTGCGAGCGGTACATCCCCTCGTTGCCCGCGACGTTGACGAACCGGTAGCCGAGCTCGAGGTCCATCGGGATCGTCTGGGAGAGGGCCGGGCCGGCGGCGAGAAGGAGGACGGCGAGGAGGAACCGGGTGAGCTTGCTGATTCTCATCGGTCACCTCCTACTTCAAGAGCTGCGGCGATCGGTTGGAGCCGTGGACCGCCGTGTGGCACGTCGTACAGTTCTGCCAGCGCGGGAGGCTCACGTTGTGGACCGAGGGGGGCTGGGAGCCGAGGGTCCGCGCGCCGCCGAGCTGCGTGTGGCAGTTGAGGCAGAGCTGCATCGCGGTCGGCTGGACGAGCATGTGCATGTTGTTCGAGGCGTGCGGCTGGTGGCACGTCGTGCAGTCGCCCGCCACGTCGCCCGCGTGCGGGTAGACGAACGGCCCCTTCTTCTCGGCGTGGCAGCTGACGCAGGGCGACTCGCCCGCGCGGGTCAGCTTCAGGCCCGCCTTCCCCTGCCGGCCGTGCGGCTCGTGGCAGGAGGTGCACTGGATGCCGCCGCGGCCGACGCGGTGGGTGTACGGCTTGTTGCGGAAGGCGGCCACCGTCGTCGGGTGGCACGTCTCGCAGAGGTCGACCTGCGGCTTCCTGAGGAGCTTCGGCGCCGTGAAGACCGCGGAGTGGATCGAGTGGCAGTCGAGGCAGTTGACCGCCGGCTGGGGCGCGTGGGTCCCCGTCAGGTGTGACGCCGTGTCGATGAGCGCCCCCTTGGAGGACTTGCCCCCGACCGGCGAGCAGATCGCGCAGGCGTGATCGCCGATCTGGTTGTGGCACTTGAGGCACGCTTCGGCGCCCTTCAGCCCCTTCATCCCGTTGATGAGGGCCTTGTCGCCTCCGGCCTCCGCGTGCTTCAGGCCGCTGCCGTGGCACGCCTCGCAGATCGCGTCCACGCGCCACCCCTTGGCCGCCAGCCCGCGGTCGTGCGGGTTGTTGAGGAAGGCCTTCGCCTGGTCGCCGTGGCACGACGCGCAGGTGCTGTCGGCCAGCGGGTCGGCCTTCTTCGTATCCGCCGCCAGCGCCAGACCCGGGACGAGCGCCACCAGCAGCAGCACGGCCACCAGGAGGAGGATGCCGCCGGGAAGATAGATTCGTGTTCGCATCTCGGCCTCAGTCATTCATCAACGGGCGTGGACTTTGGTGGTCGACCACTCGCTGTTCGCGCCGTGGCAGGTCGCGCAGGCCTCGGCCGGCTGCGTGCTGCCCGGGAACGTGGTCGTGTTGAGATAGGCGTGCGCGGCCGTGTCCTGGTTGTCGTGGCACCCGACGCAGGCCGCCGTTCCCGGTCCCTGCGGCGAGTAGTAGTCGCGCAGCGTGATGACGTTCAGGGTTCCCGTCGGGAGCGGCAGGTCGGCCGTCGTCATGCTCGTGTGGCACCTGACGCAGTCCCGCCGGTCGCCCGGATAGGTCACCTCGTTGAAGTTGTTGACGCTGCCGCCGAAGCCGTAGACGGTGTAGATCTGCGTCATCTCCTCGCCGGTGTGGATCCGGTGGATCATCCGCGCCATCTGGACCGACTCGGGCGGGTTCGCGCTCGCCGGGCGGCGGGCCGAGTCGTTCGAGTTCGGGTTGTGGCAGATGACGCACTCCTGCACGATGAAGCGCTGCCCGCCGTGCAGGACGAGCCGGTCGTGGCAGACGTTGCACTTGGCGATGTCGACGACGACGCGGCGGGCCACCGGCGCGGCGTCCGTCACGGCGGCGTAGAAGATCGGGTTGACCGCCCCTTCCGTGTAGGCGATCGTCCCGCCGACCCCCTTCTGGAGGGTCACGGTCTGGCGGCACTCGATCGAGAAGGTCCAGGTGCCGGTGGCGGAGGCCGGGATCGCGTTCGTCATGGTGTAGACGGCCTGCTTGCCGTCGAACGACGCGCCGCTGGCGTTCTCGCGGAACGGCTGCGCCGGCGACGTCTGGCCGGTTCCGTAGTCGACGGTCGGCCCGCCGAGGACGATGTTCAGGTTCGAGCCGAACGGCAGCGGGTTCAGGACCGTGCCGGCGTTGTTCGTGATCTTGAAGGTGACCGTCGCCTTCTTCCCGGCGCCGACGTTCGACACCGAGACGATCTGGGTCTTCAGGCCCTTGAGCTGCGTCGACTCGTACGGCACGGTGTGCGCGCCGATGACCGAGGCGTCCCATTCGAGGTCGCCCTGCGGCACGTGGCAGTCGCCGCACGCGTTGTCGTTCGCCTGCGGGAGGTTCTGCGGGCTGTGGTTCTTCCCGGTCGCGAAGTTGACGTCGGCGTGGCAGGAGCCGCAGGCCGCCCGCGTCGGGCCGGAATTGGCCGCCGTCCCCCGGTTCGGGAGCTGCGTGAACCACGTGTAGCTCATCGGCGACGCGGTGTCGTGGCACGTCGTGCAGTTCCGGATGTCCTGCGGGTAGGTGACCGGTCCGACCGTCGGGTCGATCCCCGCGTGGATCTTGTGCCAGAACAGCTGACCGTTGAACGCGGCGTTCGACGCGCTCGTCATGTTGTTCGGGTTGTGGCAGATCGCGCAGGCCTTGACCTCGAAGTAGTTGCCGCCGTGCAGCGAGAGCGGGTTGTGGCACTGGTTGCACTTGGCGGTCGTCGTGACGCCCCAGGTCGTGGCCGTCGTCTTGAGGTCCGGCGAATAGCCGTCCTTGAAGGTGTTGACGAAGTAGTCCTTGCCGAGGATGTCCGTCATCGTCCGCCGGGCGCCCGCGAAGAGGGTGATCGGCTTGGTGGCGTCGAAGCTCGGCAGGGCGGTCGCGAAGGTGTAGAGGTATCGGCCGTCGGAGACCGTCTGCCAGGTACCCGCCGTGTCGCGCGACGGGTTGCCGCCCGAGACGATGAGGTTCGTGTAGAAGAGGCCGTCCCAGACCGCCGGGGCGAACCGGACCGTCACGACGCCGGGCGTCGTGGCGCCGGTCCGGTCGAGCGGATTGCCGAAGTCGTCGGTGATCGTGAAGTCGACCACGGGCTTCTGCCCCGAGACGAGGTTCGTGACGCCGTTGATCGTCATCTTGAGCCCCGGCCGAAGGACGTCCGCCGTGCCGGCCTCGAGGTAGTACTCCTTCTCCGAAGGACCGTAGGGGGCCCGGATGCCGACCTTTCCCCCGTCGGGCGCCGGGCCGATCTCGAAGCTGTCCCCGGGGCTATAGGGCACGGCGAGGGCCGCGATCGCTGCCAGGATGAACAGGCCGCGCTGCGCTCCTACCATGAGAACTCCTCCTTATGCGCGCCGGCGGCGCCTCGCGGCGCCGCCGGCGGGTGAGACATCAGCGGGCGTGAACCTTGGTCGTGCTGTAGTCGGCGTTCGCGTTGTGGCAGGTGCCGCACGCCTCGGCCGGCGCCGTCGAGCCCGGGAAGGTCGTCGTGTTGATGTAGGCGTGGGCGAGCGTGTCGCGGTTGTCGTGGCAGCCCGTGCAGGCCGTCGTCCCCGGCCCCTGCGGCGTGAAGTAGTCGCGCAGAGTGATCGTCGGGAGCGTCCCCGGCGCCGTGGGGAGGCCGGCGGTGCCGATGTTCGAGTGGCAGCGGATGCAGTTGCGGCGGTCGCCCGGATAGGTGACCTCGTTGAAGTTGGTCGGTGCACCGCTGAACCCGTAGACCGTGTAGATCTGGGTCATCTCCTCGCCGGTGTGGATCCGGTGGATCATCCGCGCCATCTGGACCGACT
>DAOMFB010000186.1:0-6230 GCA_035429585.1 Thermoanaerobaculia bacterium | reverse complement strand
AACGGGACGAACTTCATCGACGCCCTCACCCTCTTCCGCGACGACCCCGAGACGCAGGCCGTCATCATGATCGGCGAGATCGGCGGGAGCGCGGAGGAGGAGGCCGCGGCCTGGATCCGGGCGAACCTGAAGAAGCCCGTCGTCTCGTTCATCGCGGGGCGGACGGCGCCTCCGGGACGCCGGATGGGGCACGCGGGCGCCATCATCTCGGGGGGCAAGGGAACGGCCGCCGAGAAGGTCACGGCGCTCAAGGAGGCCGGCGTCCACGTCGCCGACTCGCCGGCCCTCATGGGCGAGACGCTGAAGCGGGTCCTCGGGAAGTAGCCCGGTCCCGACGGCGCCGGAGCGGCCGCCGCAGCGAACGATGACGACCGCCTCGCACGAGGGCCTCTGGAAGCTCGCGCGGGGGCTCCTCGTCCTCGGGATCGCCTGGCGGCTGCTCCGGTACCTCCTCCACTTCCCGCTCTGGCTGGACGAGGCGTTCCTCGCCCTCAACCTGATGGACGCGCGGAACGCCGCGGAGGCGCTCCGCCCCCTCCGGGCGCAGGTGGCCCCGGTCGGGTTCCTCTGGGTGGAGTGGTCCGCGATGAGGCTCCTCGGCCCCGCCGAGCTCGTCCTCCGGTTCCTCCCGTTCGTCGCGTCCGTCGCCGCCCTCCTCCTCTTCGCCCGGCTGGCGCGCCGGACCGGCGCGACGGCCGCGGCGGTGTGCGCCGTGGGCCTCCTGTCGGTCGCCTACTTCCCGGTCCGTTTCGCGGCCGAGGTCAAGCCGTACACGCTCGACCTTCTCTTCGCGGTCGCGTTCCTGATCCTCGCCCTCCGGTGGCTCGACGACACGAGCCGGCTCGGGCCGCTCCTCCTGATCGCGCTCCTCGCGCCGGTCGCGGCGGCGCTCTCCTATCCGAGCGTCTTCATCCTCGCCACCCTCGGCGTCGTCCTGTTCCCGCGGCTCCACCGGCATCCGGACGCCCGGGCCCGGCTGCTCGTTCTCGCGGGGGCCGTCCTCGCGGGCGCCGTCTTCTACTTCTCCTACCTGATCGTCGGCGTGGAGCAGTTCGAGGCGTCGGGGAAGTTCCTCCGGGACTACTGGGAGGAGGCCTTCCCGCCGAGGACGCCGGGACCTCTCCTCCTCTGGCTCGTGACGAGCCACCTGGGTAACCTCTTCGCGTATCCGCTCGGGGACGTGGCCGGCGCGGGCGCCGTGACCTTCGGCCTCTCTCTCCTCGGGGCGGTCACGCTCTACCGGTCCGGCGCGCGGCGGACCCTCGCGCTCCTCGTGCTGCCCTTCGGCTTCACGCTCGTGGCCGCGGCCCTCCGTCTCTATCCCTACGGGCCGCATCCGCGGGTGGCGCAGCATCTGGCCCCGTCGATCTGCCTGCTGGCCGGAGCGGGCCTCGCGGCGGCTCTCGGCTTGGGCAGCCCGTCGGAGGAGAGGACGCGGCGGCGCGTCGCCGTCGCGGCCGGCGTCCTGGCCCTCGTCGGGGTCGCCGGGATGGTCATCGACCTCGTCCAGCCGTTCAAGTCGCCCGCCGACGCGGTCATTCGATCCGTGGTAAGTGAGATCCGTTCTCAGGCGGCGCCGGGCGACGGCGTCGTCTTCGTCGGGACGACGGGCCAGCCGCCGACGCCGCCGATGGAGTTCTACCTCCGGCGCTCGGGGCTCGAGGTGTTCTGGGGCGCCAAGGCCGCCGTCGCCGGGCCGGCGGCGGCGAGGCGCCTCTGGGTCATCGCGTTTCCGGCGGGCGCCGCCCCCGACGGGGTGAAGGAGCTCCTCCTCGGCGCGACGCCTCCCTTCGTCCTCGAGGAGGACCGCCTCCTCTCCCTGAAGGACGGCGTCGACCGCCGGCCGAGCGTCCCCTGCTCGGTGTCGCGCTGGCGGCGGGCCGGCCCCTGACCTCCGGAGGCCGGACGGGCGGCGCGGCGATCACGCCCCGAACTGGCGGAAGTGGTGGTCGAGGTGCTTCCACATCAGGACGCCCCACTCCGCCCCCGTGAGGCGGCCGAAGAAGGGGTGGACGCGGCCTTCGGCGGCCGTCGGACCGCCGTCGCAGAAGCGCCCCAGGCCGTCGGAGAGGCGCGCCTTCTCCCGGGCGAAATCGCGCGGGTCGGCGACGACGAAGGCGGGGTCGGTCGGCGCGTTCTTCATCATCGGCGCCTCCCCTCCGATCAGCTTCCCCCTGACGAAGGGGGCGAGGAGTACCCCGATGAGCTTCTGCTTTCGGGGCTGCGCGTCCGTCGCCATCTCGAGGGCGGCCGCGCAGTGGGCGAGCATCTGGGCGGCGTCCATCTTTCCCCAGCGGCGCGGCGCCTCGGGCCGGAGTCCGTCGAGGCGGGAGAGGATTCCGGTCCGGTCGGGAGTGGAGAAGAGGTTCTTCATGGCCGGCAGCCTACGGGAGGGTTCCCCCGGGACGCAACGGCGGGGCGCCGCCGCGTATACTCCCGCCCCGCATGGAAAAGACATTCGCCATCATCAAGCCCGACGCCGTCGAATCGAGGAACGCGGGGAAGATCCTCTCCCGCATCGAGAAGGAGGGCTTCCGCGTCGTCGCCCTGAGGCGCCACCGGATGACCCGGGCCGAGGCCGAAGGCTTCTACGCCGAGCACCGGGGGAAGGGGTTCTTCGACGCGCTCGTCGCCTACATGACCTCGGGCCCGGTCTTCGTGGCCGTCCTCGAGCGGGAGAACGGGGTCGCCCACTGGCGCGCGGTCATGGGAGCCACCGACCCCGCCAAGGCCGACGCCGGGACGATCCGGAAGGAGCTGGGGCAGTCGATCGAGCGGAACGCGGTCCACGGCTCGGCCAACCCCGCCGACGCGGCCCGCGAAACCGTGTTCTTCTTCTCGACCGCCGAGCTCCTCTAGGCCGCCGCCGGTCCCGCCGGTCTCCGGCGTAGCATCGGGCCCCGGGAGGGCGCGACGTGAACGTTCTCGAGCTGACCGGACTCCTCGCCGCGGGGGCGTGCGTCGCCGGCTTCGTCGGGTCCCTGACGGGGCTCGGGGGGGGCGTCGTCATCGTCCCGCTCCTGACGCTCGCTCTGGGCGTCGACATCCGGTACGCCGTCGGGACGGCGCTCGTCTCGGTCATCGCGACGTCGTCGGGGGCGGCCGCCGCCTACGTCCGGGAGGGCTACTCGAACCTCCGTCTCGGCCTCTTCTTCGAGGTGGCGACGACCCTCGGCGCGCTCGCCGGCGCGTACGTCGCGACGCGGGCGCCGACCCGGGCGATCGCCGTCGCCTTCGGCCTCGTCCTTCTCTCGTCGGCGGCCTTCTCGTGGCGCCGGCACCCGGCCGCCGTGCGGGAGGCCCCGCCCGACGCCCTCGCCGTCCGCCTCGGGCTCACGGGCACCTTCCCGGAGCCGTCCGGCCCGCGGGCCTACTCGCCCCGGAGGATCCCGGAGGCGTTCGGCTTGATGGGCGTCGCGGGCGTCCTGTCGGGGCTGCTCGGCATCGGCTCGGGCGCCTTCAAGGTCGTCGCCATGGACCGCGTCATGCGCCTGCCCTACAAGGTCTCGACGACGACGAGCAATTTCATGATCGGCGTGACCGCGGCCGCGAGCGCCGGCATCTACGTGGCGCGGGGGTACGTCGACCCGGGGCTCGCGATGCCGGTGGTCCTCGGGGTGCTCGCGGGCGCGGCGCTCGGGACACGGGTCCTCGCGACGGCGCGAGCCGGCGCCCTCCGCGTCTTCTTCACGGGCGTGATCGTCCTCCTCGCGGTCGAGATGATCGTGCAGGGCGTCCGGGGAGCCCTCTGAGATGGCCGCCGACGCCGACGGCCGCCGGGCCCGCACGGTGGGGGGGCTCCTCCGGGCCGGGGTGACGCTCGCCGCCGCCGTCGTCGCGGCCGGGGGGATCCCGTACCTCGTCGCGCACGGCTTCGAGCGGCCCGACTACACGGCCTTTCGCGGCGAGCCGCCCGCGCTCCGGTCGGCGGCCGGCATCCTCCGCGACGCCCTCTCGGGCGACAGCCGCGGCGTCATCCAGCTCGGGATCCTGATCCTCCTCGCGACGCCCGTCGCCCGCGTCGCCCTCCTCCTGGGGGACTTCGTGCGCGAGGGGGACCGGCTCTACGTGGCCGTCACGGCCGTCGTCCTCGGCGTGCTGGCGTTCAGCCTCCTCGGCTCGGGATTCCTCTGATCCCGAAGCGCTTGGCAACCGGGGGGCGTGGGATCCATCATCGGGACATCACTTCGCGATGTGGGGGGACGGAATTCTCGCCTTGAGCCGTGCGGGCGCGGCGGGCGTCCTGGCGGTGCTGGCCGGGGCGTCGCAGGCGCCGCCCTCCGAGGCGCCGAAGAAGACGGCGGCCGTCTCCGTGGGCTACGTCCTCGTGCCGGTCGTGGTGACCGACGACAGGGGCCGGGCCCTCGCGGGGCTCTCGCAGAAGGACTTCACCGTCGTCGTGGAAGGGCGGCCCGTCTCGATCGACTTCTTCTCGGCGAGCGACGACGCGCCCGTCTCCTTCACGATCCTCCTCGACGGCTCGGGCTCGATGGGGCTGGCCGGGAAGATGGAGGGGGCGCGCAGCGCGCTCCGGGACCTCGTGGCGCAGGCCCGTCCCGGCGACGACTTCTCGCTGCACGTCTTCGCGGAGGGGGCCGTCCGCGAGCTCGTCCCCTTCACGGGGGACGGCTCCCGGATCCTGGCCGCGGCCGGGAGCGTCAAACCGTGGGGGAAGACGGCGTTCTTCGACGCCCTCGCGAGGATGCCGGACCGGACGCTCCTCGGCCGGAACGGCGCGCGCGCCATCGTCCTCCTGACGGACGGCATGGACAACGCGTCGGTCGTGACGCGCGAGCGGCTCGAGGAGCTCCTGCAGGGGGTGGACGTCCCGGTCTACCCGATCGGCCTGAGGCCCTCGCCGCTCACTCCGGCCGGCGGAGAACGCGACGTGGACGTCGAGCTCCTCTCGCGGATCGCGTTCGAGACGGGGGGCCGGCTGGCCGTCACCGACGAGGAGAAGGAGCTCCCCGCGGCGGTCCGGGCGATCGAGAAGGACCTCCGGTCGCAGTACCTGCTCGGGTTCACGCCGACGGGGTCGGGTCCTGTAAAGTACCGTGACATTTCGATCGTGATCGGGCGGCGGATCGGCGCGATCCGCACCCGGTCCGGGTACCGGGGCACGGAGCCTCCCTGGCAGGGCGCTCCGGCCCGAAAGAAAGGAAGCAGCAAATGACGCGTCGCACCCTTCGGATCCTCCCGGGCCTCCTGGCGCTGGCCGTCGCCGCCTGCGCGACGACCTCCGACGTGGACAAGAAGATCGCCGAGTCCCAGGCGAAGACCGACAAGAAGATCGAGTCGGTCGGGACGCAGGTCGAGGAGCTCCAGGAGAAGCAGAAGGCCACCGAGGCCGAGCTCGTCGAGCAGAAGAAGGCCATCGAGAAGCTGAGCCAGTCGGCCCGGGACGCCCTGAAGCGGGCGCAGGAGGCGGGCGTCCTCGCCAAGGGGAAGGTCGTCTTCGAGCAGACGCTGACCGAGGACCGGGTCCACTTCAAGACCTCCTCCTACGAGCTGTCGAAGGAGGCCAAGGGGGCGCTCGACGAGTTCGCGGCCCGCGTCAAGCAGCTCGACAAGCCGGTCTGGGTGGAGATCCAGGGCTACACGGACGACACGGGCGGCGCCGCGGCGAACGACGCCCTCGGCCAGCAGCGGGCCGAGTCGGTCCGGCGGTACCTCGCCCGGGAGCACAAGTTCCCGCTCCCGCGGATGTCGGCGATCTCCTACGGCGACACGATGCCGGTGGCGTCGAACAAGACGAAGGAAGGGCGCTCCCAGAACCGCCGCGTCGTCATCGTCGTGCTCGAGTAGCCCGGGCCCGGAGCGCCCGCAGGAGCTCCTGGAAGTCGGCCGGCGGCTCGGCCTCGAGCTGGACCTTCTTCCCGTCGGGCGTCACCCACCCGAGCCGCCCGGCGTGGAGGGCCTGCCGCCGGAAGGGGAGCGGGAACGCCGGCCGGCGCGGGTCGCGGTAGACGGGGTCCCCCACGAGCGGGTGCCCCGCGTGGGCGAAGTGGACGCGGATCTGGTGCGTCCGCCCCGTCTTCAGGCGCGCCTCCACGAGGGTCGCGATGCCGAACCGCTCGACGACCTTCCACTCCGTCACGGCGCGGATCCCCGGCTCCCCGGGCTTCGCCACGCCGCGGCGCCGGTCTCCCCGGTCCTCCACGAGTGCCTGGTCGATTGTCCCCGCGTCCCCGGCGACGTTCCCCTCGACGACGGCGAGGTAGCGCCGGTCC
>DAOMFB010000185.1:0-6246 GCA_035429585.1 Thermoanaerobaculia bacterium | reverse complement strand
CATCAACGAGGCGGCCGGCGCCCTGCACCCGGAGCCCATGGCCCGCGCCACGCGCGAGGCGGGGGCCGACCTCGGGATCGCGCTCGACGGGGACGCGGACCGGATCGTCGTGGCCGACGGCGAGGGACGGCTCCTCGACGGCGACGACGTCCTCTACCTCTGGACCCTGGAGATGATCCGCGAGGGGCGGCCGCCCGCCGCCGTCGTCGGGACCGTCATGACGAACTTCGGGCTCGAGCGGGCGCTCGGCGCCCTCGGCGTCTCCCTGCGGCGCGTGCCGGTCGGCGACCGGTACGTCGTCACCGAGATGGAGGCGAGCGGCGCGCTCCTCGGCGGCGAGCCCTCCGGGCACCTCATCCGGGCGGACCTCTCCACGACGGGCGACGGGACGCTCTCCGGCCTCCATCTCGCCGCCTTCGTCGCGCTCTCGAAGACGCCGCTCGCCGCGCAGCCCCGGTTCCCGAGGACGCCCCAGCTCCTCCGGAACCTCCGCGTCCGGGAGCGGGTGCCCGTCGGAGACGTCCCCGTCCTCTCCGGCGCGATCGGCCGCGCCGAGGAGCGCCTCGCGGGGCGCGGGCGGGTCCTCGTCCGCTGGTCGGGGACCGAGCCGCTCCTGCGGGTGATGGTCGAGGGGGAGGACGCCGGGCTCGTCGCGGCCCTCGCCGACGAGATCGTCTCGGCCGCCCGGGCCGCGCTCGGAGAGTGACGGCGTGTCGTCCCGGGTTCCGCCGCGCTTCCCCGCGGACACGACCCTCGAGCCGTCGCCGGCCGAGATGGAGCGCCTCGTCCGCCTCGCCCTCGAGCGGGTCGTCCGGCACGTCGACTCGCTCCCGGCGCAGCCCGCCGCCGACACCGGAGGGGCCGCCGAGCTGTCGCGGACGCTGATCGAGCGCGAGGCTCCGGAGACGGGCGCCCCGGCCGAGGAGCTGCTGGACCTCCTCTTCGACCGCGCCATCCCGAAGAGCTTCAACACGGCCTCCCCGGGCTACCTCGCCTACATCCCCGGCGGAGGCCTCTTCCCGTCGGCCGTGGCCGACTTCGTCGCCGCCGCCACGAACCGCTACGTCGGCGTCTTCGCCGCGGCCCCGCTCCTCGTCCAGCTCGAGACGAACGTCGTCCGCTGGTTCGCGCGGCTCGCGGGCCTGCCGGAGACGGCCGGCGGCTTCCTCTCGAGCGGCGGCTCGATCGCCAACCTCTCCGCCGTCGTGGCCGCCCGGCGCGAACGCCTCCCCGAGGACTTCCGGTCGGGCGTCCTCTACGTCTCCGACCAGACGCATCGCTGCGTGGCGAAGGCCGCCGTTCTCGCCGGCTTTCCCGCCCGGAACGTCCGGGAGATCCCGTCCGACGCCGACTTCCGCCTCCGACCGGACCTCCTCGAGCGCGCCGTCGCGGAGGACCGGGCGAAGGGGCTCTCGCCCTTTCTCGTCGTGGCGAGCGCCGGGACGACGAACACGGGCGCGGTCGACGACCTCGAAGCCCTCGCGGCGTTCTGCCGCCGGGAGAGCCTCTGGTTCCACGTCGACGCGGCCTACGGGGGATTCTTCCTCCTGACGGAGCGGGGCCGCCGCACGCTGGCCGGGATCGAGCAGGCCGACTCGATCGTGCTCGACCCGCACAAGGGGCTCTTCATCCCCTACGGGACCGGCTGCCTCCTCGTCCGCGACGCGGGCGCCCTCCGCCGCGCCCATGCGGTGGACTCGGAGTACCTCCCGGGAATGCAGAGCGACCCCGACTTCGTCGACTTCTGCGAGATCTCCCCCGAGCTCTCGCGCGGCCACCGCGGCCTCGCCGTCTGGCTGCCGGTCAAGCTGTACGGCCTCGGGCCCTTCCGGCGGAACCTCGACGAGAAGCTGGACCTCGCGCGCTGGGCGGCCCGGGAGCTGTCGCTCCTGCCCGGCGTCGAGATCGTCGCCGAGCCCCGGCTCTCGCTCCTCGCCTTCCGGTTCCGGCGGCCCGGGGCCACGGAGGAAGAGCTCGCCTCCCTGAACCGCAGGATCCTCGACGCCGTCAACGCCCGAAGCCGGGTCCACCTGACGGCGACGACGACGAAGGGGATCTACTTCCTGCGGATCTGCGTCCTCTCCTTCCGGACCCACGCCGACCGGATGGAGGCCGCGCTCGAGGACATCTCGGCCGCGGCCCGGTCGGCCGCGGCCGGCTGACGCCCCCGGGGCCTACGGCTCGATGTTGGTGACGAAGGAGGGCTTGCCTCCCTCCACCTTGAACATGACCGTCGTCTTGACCGGGTCGCCCGAGCCCACCGGGAACTTCAGCTTCCCGGTCGCCCCCTCGTACTCGCGGATCCCCGCCAGGGCGTCGCGGACGAGCTGGCGGTCCGGCTTGCCCGCCTTCCCGAGCGCCTCCGTGAGAAGGCCGAGGGCGTCCCACGTCAGGGCCGCCACGTCGTCCGGCACCTGGTCGGCGAACTGCTTCTTGTAGCTGATGACGAAGCCGCCGGTCAGCTCGTTCCGGCGGTCGGGCTGGTAGTGGGCGCTGTAGAAGGCTCCTTCCGCGTCCTTCCCGGCGAGCTTCAGGAAGTCCACCGACCCCCAGTTGTCGCTCCCGAGGAACGGCACGGCAAGGCCGGCCGCGTGGGCCTGCGCGAGCTGGACGGCCACGTCGTTGTAGTAGCCCGGCAGGAAGACGACGTCGGGGGCGGCCTTCTTGATCTTCGCGAAGACCGCCGAGAAGTCCTTGTCGCCGCTCTTGTACGTCTCGAACGCGACGACGCTGCCGCCCCCCTTCTCGAAGTTCTGCTTGAAGATCTCGGCCTGGATCCTCGGGGCCTCGGACGTCGGGTCGTAGAGGACCGCGGCCTTCTTGGCCCGGACGTAGCCGTCGGCGAACTTCGCCAGGACTTCGCCCTGCCATGCGTCGGTGAAGCAGGTGCGGAACACCCACTGCTTCGGCTGGCCGGTCGTCGCGTCGAGCGTCGTCCTCGGCGCCGTCGATCCCGGGGTGATCATCGGCACCCGGGCCGCCTCGGCGAGGTCCGCCACCGGGACGGCCTCGAGGCTGGTGATCGGGCCGACGAGGGCGACGACCGTGTCCTCCTTGATCAGGTTCTGCGCCGCCGCCACGGCTCCGTCCGCCGTGCACTGGCTGTCGGCGACGACGAGCTTCAGGTTGTACTTCTTCCCGCCGACGTCGATGCCGCCCTTCTCGAAGATCTTGGCGACCTTCATCTCCGCGGCGTTCTTGCACGACGCCCCGAACGCCGACCGGGCTCCGGTGAGCTCGGCGATCAGGCCGACGTTGATCGTGGGGAGGTCCTCCTTCCGGCCGCAGCCGGGGGCGAGGAGCGAGCCGGCCGCCACGGCGGCGGCGAGAGCGAGGGAGAGGGAAACCCGGTACTTCATGTGGATCCTCCGAAAAGACCGGCCAGAGCTTAAGACACTCCGGTCCCGTGGGCGAACACGTGCGCGGCCCAGAGCGCCCGGCGCCCGGCGTCGAGGACGGCGTTCTCGAGGGCCCCTTCCACCCGGACGTAGTTCGGGAGGAACGTGACGTGGCAGAGGCGCGCCGGCGCCGCCTGCACGGGGAGCTCCGTCTCGGGCTCCGACTGCTCGAGGCACCAGGAGCCGAGCGACGCGCCGGTGAACGACGGGTCCCGCCGCTCGAGGTCGTTCAGGCGGAGCGCGAGGGTCGGCAGGGGCACGCCCTTCGAGAGCGTCGGCGGGCCGGGGAGGAACAGGCGGAGGAAGACGCCGTACCCGAGCTCCGGATGCGGCTCGCCGTGGCGAACCTGCAGGAGGCTCGAGGCGCCCGGCGCGAGCGGCTCCGCGGCCCCGGCGACGAACGGAAACCGGGCGTTCAGCCCGAGCGGCGCCGCGACGGACCTCGCGCCCCGCGCCGCCAGCCCGTCGGCGGCGCGGAGAAGCTCCCCCGCGTCGCTCCAGCGGCTCGATCCGTCCCCCGCCGGGAGGACCCGCTCCCGGGCGAGGTGGAGGAGGCCGTCGGGCGTCGCGCGCGCGCCCGAGGTCGGATGGGCGCTCTCGGCCGGGGGCAGGCCGGTCAGCTTCGTGAGCGCCTCCTTCCCCAGCTCGGCGTACGTGGCCTGGAGAAGGGCCGCCACGGCGAGCCGCGGCAGGAAGAAGGCGGCGAGCGCCTCGTGCACGAAGAGGCTCGACCAGAGTCTGGCCTTCCGCCGGGCGGCGTCGTACCGGAAACCCGACATGGGGGGGTGGCGCATCAGCTCGGCCAGGAGGCCGTCGAGGTGCGTCGACGGCTCCTCGACCTCCAGGAGGTCCGTCTCGACGTGGACCCGGCACCCCCGGACGCCGTCGTCCTCGAACGGCTCCCCGGCCGAGATCCGCTGGGCGACCCGGTGCGGCCACCACGTGAAGGCGCGGTCCGACTCGACCCGCCATTCGGGATCGACCATCAGGGCGTCGCGCAGCTCGGCGACGTAGCCCGGGCCCGGGTCCCCCGCCGGCGTCACGCGTCGCCGCCGAGCGGACGGGCGGCGATGACGTACTCGGCCACCGGCCTCCCCCCGACGAGGTGCTCCTGGATGATCCGCTCCAGGACCGGCGGGTCGCAGGCCCGGTACCAGACGCCCTCCGGATAGACGACGGCGATCGGCCCGTCCGCGCAGATCCGGAGGCAGTTCGCCTTCGTCCGGGCGACGCCGCCCCTCTCGGAGAGGCCCAGCTCCCTGAGCCGCGCCTTCAGGAAGTTCCACGCGGCGACGCCTCTCTCCCGCTCGCAGCACTTGGGCGTCGTCGCGTCGGCGCAGAGGAAGATGTGCCGCCGCGCGGCCGGCAGGCCGAGGCCCTCGGCGATCTCGCGAAGAGGGGCCGGATCCCGCCGCTCGCCTGCCATTCCGCCCCCCGATCCTCTCCGAAAACGGGGCCGAGCGGATAATCGATCGATGCCGCCGCCCGCGGACGCCCTCGTCCTGTCGCCCCTCCCCGGCCGCTGGGCCGTCTGCCGCCTCCACGCCGAGGCGGCGGTCCCGGCCTGGGCCGAGGGGGGAAGCTTCTTCTCGGCCACGCGGACCCGGGAGGAGCTCTCGATCGTCTGCGAGGAAGCGGCGGTCCCGGAGGGGGTGAAGGCCGAGCGGGGCTGGGCGGTCCTCAGGCTCCACGGCCCGATCCCCTTCGCGACGACCGGGGTCCTCGCCTCTCTCGCCGCTCCGCTCGCGGCGGCGGGGATCTCCCTCTTCGCCCTCTCGACCTTCGACACCGACTACCTCCTCGTGAAGGCCGACAGCCTCGCCGCCGCGGTCTCGACGCTCCGGAAGTCGGGCTTCGAGGTCCGCGGGGAGCCCAAGCCAACCCCTTCTCCCCAAGCGACTTAAGCTCGTTCCGAACGGCGCCCGTCCGGCTCTTGGTATCCTGTCCGACCCCGCCCCGGCGGGGCTCCCGCCATGATCCGCCACGAAAGCCGGCCGCGCCGACGGCGAAACCTCGAGCTGGTCGAGCCAGCCGCCGAGCACGCCGCGGCGCCCGTCCCCGCGCCCCCTCCGGGGCCGGTCGTCCCGCTCCTGAACCGGGAGCTGTCGTGGCTGGAGTTCAACGACCGGGTCCTCGACGAGGCCCACGACGAGCGGTGGCCCCTCCTCGAGCGGCTGAAGTTCCTCTGCATCTCCGAGACGAACCTGGACGAGTTCTTCATGATCCGGGTGGCGGGCGTCCTGGACCAGGTCTGGTCCGGGAAGGTGGAGCCGGCCGAGGACGGCCTCACGCCGCCGGAGCAGCTCGCGCGGATCCGGGAGGCGGTCCTCCGGATGGAAGACCGCCAGTCGAAATGCCTCCTCGGGGACCTCCTGCCGAAGCTCGCGGCGGCCGGGATCTCGATCCTGACTTGGGGCGACGTCCCCGAGGCCCAGCGCGAGGCGGCGCGCGGCTGGTTCCGGCGGAACGTCCTTCCCGTCCTGACGCCGCTCGCCGTCGACCCGGGGCATCCCTTCCCGTTCCTGTCGAACCTCTCGATCAACCTCGCCGTCGAGGTGAAGAACCCGGAGACGGGCGAGGTGAAGTTCGCGCGCGTGAAGGTCCCGGCCGCGCTCCCCCGCCTCGTCCTCCTGCGGGAGATCGTCGAGGGGAAGAAGAAGGTGAGGCCCGAGAGGGCCGAGTTCCTCCTTCTCGAGTCGCTCATCCAGGCCAATCTCGGCGAGCTCTTCCCGGGGCTCGAGATCGTCTCGTCCCACTTCTTCCGCGTCACGCGGGACGCCGACATCGAGATCCAGGAGGACGAGGCATCGGACCGCCTCGCGACGATCGAGCAGCAGGGCCGCAGGCG